>CADCWC010000036.1 GCA_902806305.1 uncultured Thermoleophilia bacterium
CGGCGGCGGGCCGGGCGACGCGCCTCGGCGTGGGGCTGCTCGCCGTCGCCGTGGCGGGCGCGGGCGTCGTCATGGGCGCGGCCGGCGTCGTCGGCCATCCCGTCGGACTCGTCACCGTGGCCGTGTTCTACGGGCTCTACCGCCTCCTGCTCGTGCTCGTCGACGCGCGCCTGCAGGAGCGGATCGACGGGCCGGCGCGCGCGACCGTGACCTCGGTGGCCGCCTTGGGCACGGAGCTCGCCTGCTTCGCGGTCTACGCGGCCTGGGCGGTCGGCGGCCTGGCGCTCGCGGCGGCGCTCGTCGTGCTCGTCGTCGCGGCGGTGCCGCGCCTCCTCCGCGAGGACGTGCCGACCGCCGCCACGCCGTAGCGCCGACGACGGCGTCCGGCTCGCGGCGCGGCGGCGACCTCTCGGATTGACACGGCCGTCGCCGTCGACCACCCTAGGCCCGTGGACGCCGTCGCAGCGAGGACCGCCCACGTCCGGACACGACGGGGGACCCCGCGGCGATGATCGACTGTGACGTGCACAACAGCTGGGCCTCCGCGCGCGAGCTCCTGCCCTACCTGGACCCGTACAGCCGCGACTGCCTGGAGCGGGGCGAGCTGCCCGGCGGGCGCGACTCGTTCCCGCACGCGCACCGCCCGTGGCTGCACCCGGAGGGCTTCGAGCGGACGGACGCCGTGCCGCCCGGCGGCGGCCCGCCGGGCTCGGACTACGGGCTGATGTGCGAGCAGCTCCTCGACCGCTACGACCTCGAGTACGCGATCCTGACCGGCGACGAGGCGATCGAGGTGTCGACCCTCGCCAACGCGGCGTTCGCGTCGGCGCTGGCCCGCGCCTCGAACAGCTGGACGATCGACCGGTGGCTCTCGCTCGGCGACGACCGGCTGCGCGCCTCGCTGGTCGTGGCCCCGCAGGACCCGGCGGGCGCGGCGGCCGAGATCCGCCGCCTCGGCGACCACCCCGGCTTCGTGCAGGTGCTCGTCTCGAGCGGTGCGCAGCGGCCGTACGGCGACCCGTTCTACTGGCCGATCTGGGACGCCGCGGCCGAGGTCGGCCTGCCGGTCGCCGCCCACCTCGGCGGCCAGGGCGGCCTGAACGCCCACCCGCACGGCTGCGGCCCGCCGACGTTCTTCTACGAGGCCCACGCGCTGCTCTGCGAGACCGGGATGGGGCACGTCGCGAGCGTGATCTGCCACGGGATCTTCGAGCGCTGGCCGTCGATGCGCTTCGTGCTGATCGAGTGCGGCGTGGCCTGGCTCCCCGCACTGCTCTGGCGGCTCGACGCCGACTACAAGGCGCTGCGCAAGGAGACGCCGTGGCTCCGCCGGCTGCCGAGCGAGTACGCGCGCGACCACATCCGCCTCTCGACGCAGCCGCTCGAGGACCCGCCGGACCGCGCGCACCTCCACGCCGCGCTCGAGGCGATCGACGGACGCCACACGCTGCTCTACGCGAGCGACTACCCGCACTGGGACTTCGACGCGCCCGACACGCTCAAGCTCCCGGCGGGATGGCAGGAGCGGGTGATGGGCGAGAACGCGCGCGACCTCTACGGCCTGACGCGCCGGGCCGGCGACGCGGTGGCCGTGCCCGCGTGAGCGTGGGCGCATCCGGCGAGCGCCGCGTCCGGGTCTGCGCCGCGCGGGAGCTCGAGCCCGGGGCGCAGCGGATCGTCAGCGTCCGCGGGCGGGAGGTCGGGCTCTTCAACGTCGCGGGCGACCTGTACGCGCTCCACGACCGCTGTCCGCATCGCGGCGGCTCGCTCTGCCGCGGGCCGCTGACCGGGACCACGACGACCGACGAGGACGGGCGCACGCCCGTCTACGACCGCGCGGGCCGGATCCTGCGGTGCTCCTGGCACGGCTGGGAGTTCGACGTGACGACGGGTCGCGCGCTCGTCGACCCCCGCATCCGGGCGCGGACCTACCCCGTCGAGGTCGTCGACGGGGACGTCTACGTCGTGCTGCGGCGCGACGAGCCGCGCCTCGACCCGGACGCCTGAGCCGACGCCCGGCGCCCACGGCGCAGGCTCAACTGACCTCGACCAGGTACTGCTGGACCGTCTGGTGCAGGAAGCCGAGCATGAGCGCGCCCTGGGGCGTCCCGACGGTGCGTTCGGCGCGGATGGTCCAGCCGCCGTCAGCGGTCGGCTCGGCGCGGACCTCGAGCGGCGACTCGTGGATCAGGGTCTCGTCGAGCCGTCGCCAGACGGGCTGTGCATCGTCGGACCACAGGCGGCGGTCGGTCATGTCAGGAACCCTTCGCGAGGACGTCGAGGACGGAGGCGAGCGCGTCGTGCATGCGCGTGGAGAACGCGGTGACGAGGAACGGCGCCGTCACCAGGAGCAGCGCGAACATGGCCGCCACCTTGGCGGGCAGCTCGATCCCGAAGATGTTCATCGAGGGCGCCACGCGGGCCAGGAAGCCGACCGCGACGTCGGTCACGAGCAGCGTGACGATGATCGGCGCGGCGATCTGGAGGCCGATCGCGAACAGCCCCGAGGCGGCCTGCAGGACGCTCATCGTCAGGTCGGGAAAGTTCGGCATGCGGTCCAGGGGCAGGATCTCGAACGAGCGCACGAACGCCCCGAGCAGCAGCACGTGGCCGCCGATGGCGAGGAAGACGGCCGTGGCGGCCAGCGAGTAGAACTGGCCGATGATCGAGATCTGCGTGTTCTGGAGCGGGTCGAGCACGTTCGCGAACGAGAAGCCGACCGTCAGGTCGATCAGGCCGCCCGCGAACGAGATCGCGGAGAAGACGATCGAGACCGTGAAGGCCATGGCGACGCCGATCACGATCTCCTTCAGCACGAGCGTGGCCAGGACGCCGACGTCGGCCGGGACCGCCGTCCCGCCCGCGAGCGGCATCGCCGCCATGCTCACCGCCAGGGCCACGAGCAGCTTGACGCGGTTCGGGATCAGCCGTGACGAGAAGATCGGGGCCAGCGCGAACAGGCCCGAGACCCGCGCGAAGACGAGCATGAACGGGAGCAGCGTCGCGCCCTGCAGCTGGGAGATGACCTCCATCAGCCGCCGCCCGCGGTCATGTTCGGGATCTGGCCGTAGACCTCGACGGTGAAGGCCAGGAGCGTGTTCAGCATCCACGGGCCCGCGACGAGCATGATCACGGCCACGGCCACGACCTTCGGCACGAAGGTCAGCGTCTGCTCCTGGATCTGCGTGACGGCCTGCAGGATCGAGATCAGGAGCCCCACGCCGAGGCCTGCCACCAGCATCGGGAGGCTGAGCTTGAACGCCACCAGCACGATCTCGCCCAGGAGTCCCTGGAGGAACGCCTCGCTCACGTGTTGAAGCCGGCCACGAGGTTCTGGGCGAGCAGCGCCCACCCGTCGACGAGCACGAACAGGAGCAGCTTGAACGGCAGCGAGATCATCGCCGGCGGCAGCATCATCATGCCCATCGACATCAGCGTCGAGGCCACGACCATGTCGATGATCACGAACGGCACGTAGATCAGGAAGCCGATCTGGAAGGCGGTCTTGACCTCCGAGACCATGAACGCCGGGATCAGCGTCGTCAGCTTGAGGTCGGCCTCGGTCCGCGGCGCGGGCTCACGGGAGAGCTTCACGAACATGGCCAGCTCCGAGCGGCCGGTCTGGCGCAGCATGAAGGTGCGGAGCGGGACCTGGGCCTTCTCGACGGCTTCCTTGGCGCCGATCTCCTTGGCCAGGTACGGCTGCACGGCCGTGTCGTTGACGCGCTCGAACGTCGGACCCATCACGAACAGGGTCAGGAACAGCGCGAACCCGACGAGCAGCTGGTTCGGCGGCACCTGGGCCGTCCCGAGGGCCTGCCGGAGGAAGCTCAGGACGATCAGGATCCGGGCGAAGCCCGTCATCATGATCAGGATCGAGGGCCCCAGCGTGATCAGGGTGAAGACCCCGAGCAGCGACAGGGTGACGCCCGGGTCGTCGCCGTTCGTCGGCAACGTGACGCCGATCGAGCCGGGGTCGGCCGTCGCGGCGGCCGCCGTCCCGTCGCCGAGGAGCAGCAGGCCGAGGAGCGCGGCGGCGAGCACGCGCAGCCACGCGGCGCGGCGGTGGTCGGAGAGGCGGCTGACGAGGGGCATGGGTGACGGGCGAGTCGTCCTGACCCGGTCCTCCACGCAGCGTCATGCCGCGGACAACCCATGTATCGGCAGTCCGACGGGTGTCTTGATGCGCGCCGACGACAGTCGTCCGTCGGCCGCCGGAACCGTCAGCCGAGCAGGTCCTCCGGCTCGGCCGCGGGCTCCTCGGCCACGACGCGTTCGTCGGGCGTCCGCGGCAGCACCTCGGCGACGTAGGAGCGCACGGCGGCCTGCGTGCCGATGTCCTGGCCGGCCGCCTCCGACAGGAACCACCGGTGGTCGAGGATCTCGTGGAACAGCTCGGCGGGCTCGCGCTTGCCCGCGAGCTCGGGCGGGACCGCCGCGACCGAGGGGTTGAAGATCTCGACCAGCCAGCGGTACGCCGCGACCGACTCGGGGACGGCGCCGCCGGTGCTCCGCTCGAGGTAGGCCCGGTAGGCGGCGATGTCGTTCAGGAGGCGCCGGGCCTGGTTCTCCTGCACGTCGAGCCCCGTCAGCATCAGCAGCCGGCGCCGGTGGTGCCCGGCCTCGACGACGCGCGGGTCGAGCCGCAGGCGTCGCCGATCGCCCTCGCCGAGCAGCTCGATCTCCTCGACGTCGAAGCCGAGCTCGTTGAGCCGTCGCAGCCGCTCCTCGATCCGGTAGGTCTCGTCGGGGCCGAACACCTCCTCGTGCGTCACGGCGTCGTACAGCGCCTGGTACCGCAACGGGATCTCGGCCGCGGTGTCGACCGGGTCGAACTCGGCGGGCAGACCGTCCTGCGCCGCCTCGACGTCCATCAGCTCTCCCGCCACGTGCAGCTCGGCGATCTCGAGATCGTGGCGACGCTGCCCGTCGGAGAGCTCGCCGTGCATCTCCCCCGTCTCGGCGTCGACCAGGTACGCCGCGAGTGCGCCCGCGTCGCGGCGGAAGAGGGTGTTCGAGAGCGAGCAGTCGCCCCAGAAGAAGCCGGTCAGGTGCAGGCGCACGAGGAGGCCCGCGAGGGCGTCGAGCAGGTGGTTGCGGAGGTCCGGCGTGACCGTGCCCGCGAACAGCGTCCTGTAGGGCAGCGAGAAGTCGAGGTAGCGGGTGATCAGCACCGCCTCGAGCTGCTCGCGGCCTCGCCTGCGGGTGACGACGCCGACCGCCTGCACGACCATCACCGACTCGTCGTCGAGCCGTCGCAGGAGGCGGTACTCGCGCAGGGCGATCCGCTCGGGCAGCTCCTTGAGCGCGTACAGCGCGTCGCCGTAGCTCACGAACCGCACCACGTGCCGGTGGATCCCGCGCGCGACCTCGACGAGCCGCTCCGACTGCCACTCCGCGAGCGGCAGGTGCCACGGCAGGTCGCCGAAGGTCGGCTGGCCGGTCCGCGCGACGAGCTGGAACGTCACGTCGTCCTCGACCCGCGGCCCGGCGGCGGCGCTCGCCCCCGGCGGCGCGGGCCCGGCTCCGTGGGCCTCGAGCACGCCGTGGATCGTACGCGGTCCCGCCCGGGTCTCGTGGCGGCGGCAGGGCAGGCGGGCGTCGGACCGGGCGTGCGTCGCCGCCCGAACCCCTACAGTTGGCTGGAGCGGCCCGGCCTGGAGGCACGGGCCCGACCGACGGGACGTGGCGCAGCCTGGTAGCGCACGCGCTTTGGGAGCGCGGGGTCGCGAGTTCGAATCTCGCCGTCCCGATCACCGCGGAGGTCCGGTCGTCCCTCCGCGGTCGGGCGCGCCGGTCACGGTGACAATGTCGGGGTGTCCGGGTTCGTCGACGTCCACAGCCACATGATCCCGTCGGGCGACGACGGCGTCCGCTCGGTCGACGAGGGGCTCGCGCTCCTTCGGGAGGCGGCCCGACGGGGCACGAGCGTGCAGTACGGCACACCGCATGCGAACGACACCCACCCCGTGACGCCGGCGCGGCGGGCACGCACGGAGGCCGCCCACGAGCAGATGGCGGGCGTCGCGGCCGCCTTCGGCCTCGAGCTGCGTCTCGGCTGGGAGCTCGCGCCGGAGCCGTGGCTGCTCGACGTCGACCCGACGCCGTACCGCCTCGCCGGTCTGCGCGCCGCCTTGCTCGAGTTCCCGCTGCCCCACACCGGGGCTCGCGACCTCCGGGTCCTGACCGCCTGCGTCGAGCACCTCGAGTCGGCCGGCCTCGTGCCGATCCTCGCGCACCCGGAGCGCTCACGTCCGGTGCAGGACGCGCTGCACCTGGCGGCGGCGTTCCGCGAGCGCGGGTGCCTCCTGCAGCTGAACGCCTCGAGCCTGCTCGGCCACGACGACGACCGCAGCCGCGTGGCGGGCGTGGCCTTGCTGACGGACGGCCTCTGCGACCTGGTGGCCTCGGACGCCCACCGGGCCGCCCGTCCCCCATACCTCGACGCGGCGCACGCGCTCGTGACCGAGCTCGTCGGGCCCGACGACGCCGACCGGCTGCTCACCGGCGCCGCGCTGGAGGCGATCGCCGAGCAGGAGGACGCCGAGGTGGCGCCGCGGCGCTGAGCCGTCGCCGCCGCTCGCGAGCGTCGCCGGCACGTCCCCGATCAGACCGGCACCTCGTCGACGTAGCACCAGCGCCAGCTCTCGCCGGGCTCGATCGACTCGATGATCGGATGATCGCTCGTCTGCGCGTGCGCGGTCGCGTGCCGGTTGGGCGACGAGTCGCAGCAGCCGACGTGGCCGCACGAGAGGCAGAGGCGCAGGTGGACCCACCACCCGCCGATGCGGAGGCAGTCCTCGCAGCCGTCGGCGCTCGGCTCGACGTCGCGGATCTGATCCAGGTGCGTGCAGGACGGGGTCGTCATGACACCTCGTTCGTCAGTGGGAGACGCGCAGCGCGAAGGTCGAGCCGCCGTCCAGGTACGGCCGGAACCGCCGCATGAACTCGTCGGAGAGCCCGACCTCGGCACAGGCGGCGCGCATGTGGTCGACCCACCGCTGCCGCTGCTCCTCCGTGATGCCGAGCCGGTGGTGGGCCGCCGCCATGACGGCGAAGCCGCCACGGGCCTCGGTGTGGAGCGCAGGCCCGCCCAGGAGCTCGCTCAGCCACAGCGTCAGTCGCTCGGCGTGGTCCTCGGCCGGATCGCGGAACAGCGGCCGGAGGAGCGGGTCGACGAGGACGCGCTCGTAGAACGCCTCGGCCAGGCGATGGAGCTGACGCTCACCGCCGGCAAGGGTGTAGAGGCTCTCGTCCACGGACCTGAGCGTACCGCGGCCTCGGCCACCCGCCGTCGGGACCGACGATCCGCCTCGACGCACCCGGTGGTCAGGCCCGAGGGTGCGACGGCTCCCGGCCGGACGCGACGCCCCCGAGGAGGCCCCTCGCCCGACGGGTCCGGCGACCACCCGACCCCGCCTCGAAGCCCGCCAGCATCAACGCGAGGCCGACCGTCTGCCCGACGTAGACGAGGTCGTAGCTCCCGAGCCGGCTGAGCGTCCCGGACCCCGCGATCGCGAGGACGCCGACGATGATCAGCACGTTGCCGGTGACCCGCCGGCCGTGGGCCAGCGACCAGAGCGAACCGCCGATCAGGAGCAGCGAGCCGACGGAGTTGCAGGCCACCGCCCACAGGTAGACGATCCCGCGGATCGTCTCGTTGTCGGGCGGGCGGGAGTCCGTCGCGGCCGCGAGCCGCGCCGGGTCGAGGTCGGCGGTGAGGACGCCGATCGTCGCGCCGACGACCGCCGTGCCGAGGGCGCCGAGTACGACGAGCGCGAGGCCGCGCGGCAGGACGAGGAACGCCGACCCCGCTCCGAGGAAGGCGACCGACAGGCACCCACCCGCCAGGTAGTAGACGCGGAAGGCGGGCTCGCCCCAGCCGTCCGCCGCGCCGTACGTCTCCGCGCCGGCCGCCGCCGCGGCGAGCAGCAGTCCGATCGCCCAGAAGACCTTCGCCGGGGCGTAGCGTCGGACCGCCGATCCGGCGATGCGGGCGGCGAACACGGCCGCAGCCGCGGCGGTGGCCAGGGGCAGCGCGGCGGCGGGCAGGTCCACGATCCAGAGGGTACCGACGATTGCCGCACCGCCCGCGCCGGCGGGAGCGGTCCGGTCGGCCGCCCCGGACCCGCCGGAATGTTCGCCGAGGCTTCGGGAGGTTCGCCTCCGGAGGCCCTGGAGGCGCAGTCGTGGCCGTCCGATGGAGGGGGTGTGATGCCCATTCGCCGCCTCCTGCCGCTTCTCCTCCTCGTCGCGTCGATGGTCGCACCGGCGGCCGCGGATGCCGGGACGCTCCGTCTCCGGACCCCCGAGCGGGAGGTCGTGCGACTCATCAACGACATCCGCCTCGAACGCGGCCTCCCCCGTCTCCGCGTGGCGCCGACCCTCGTCCGGGCGGCCCGCCAGCACTCGAAGGACATGCGCTATCGGAGCTACTTCTCGCACACCTCGGCGACCGGCCAGAGCTTCGCGGAGCGCGTCCGGCGCTTCCACCGCGCGGGCGTCGTGGGCGAGAACATCGCCTGGGGCAGCGGCTCGCTGTCGACGCCCACCCGGATCGTCCGGGCCTGGATGGCCAGCCCGGGCCACCGCGCGATCATCCTCGACCGCTCGTTCCGCCTCATCGGCGTCGGACGGTCGCGGGGCAGCTTCCGCGGCTACCGCGGCTCGGCGATCTACACCGCCGACTTCGCCGGCCGCTGACGCGTCGCCAGGACGACGGCGGCCGATCGAGCGGCGCCCGGAGCTCAGTGGTGAGCGCCTAGCGGCGCTCGGCCATCACCTTCCGGAGCTACCCCCACTCGGAAGGTCAGCTGCGAGCGCCTAGCGGCGCTCGGCCATCACCTTCCGGAGCTACCCCCACTCGGAAGGTCAGCTGCGAGCGCCTAGCGGCGCTCGGCCATCACCTTCCGGAGTGTGGGAGCGAGCTCGTTCGGGTTGAACGGCTTCGTGAGGTAGCCGACCGGGCCCTCCACGCTCCCCTCCTCCTGGCCGCGCAGGTCGGCGCGGGCGCTCAGGAAGACGATCGGCATCCCGGCGGTGAGCGGGTCGGACCGCAGGTCGCGCGCCACCGCCCACTCGTCGTGCGGGTCGACGCCCGGCAGCATGAGGTCGAGGAGCACCGCGTCGGGCGCCTCGGCGCGGGCCATCGGCAGCACCTCCTGGCGCGTCGCGGCCTCCACCACCGTGAACCCCTCCATCTCCAGGTTCACGCGGCAGAGCAGGCGGATCGCCGCCTCGTCGTCGACCACGAGGATCTTCACGCCGCCTGCGCCCCCTGTCCCGACCCGCGCCGGAGCGGGAGCTCGACGATGAACGAGGAGCCGACGCCCTCCGTCGACTCGACCCGGATGCGGCCGCCCATGGCGGTCACGAACCCCCGGGTCAGGTAGAGGCCGAGGCCGATGCCGCGGATGCCGCGCGTCATGCGGGCGTCGGCGCGGAAGAACTTCCGGAACAGGTTCCGCTGGTCGGCGGCGGAGATGCCGATGCCCTCGTCGCGCACCCGGATCTCGACGGCGTCGAGACGTCGCTCGGCCGAGACCTCGACGACCCCGCCGGCCGGGGAGTACTTGATGGCGTTGTCGACCAGGTTCAGGATGATCTGGCGTAGCTTGTCACGGTCGGCAGCGGCGATCAACGGCGCCTCGGGCACCTGCAGGGCCAGGCGATGCGTGGTCGCCACCCGGCCCGACTCGCGCGTGACGATCTCACCGAGCACCTCGGTGACGTCGACGTCGACCAGGTCGAGGGCGATGCCGCCCGCCTCGAGGCGGGCCACGCTGAGGAGCCCGTCCACGAGGCGGGTCAGACGCTCGGCCTCCGAGGCGATGTAGCGCAGGAACGTCGACCGGTCGTCGGCGGAGAACGCCGCGTCACCGCGCAGGAGCGTCTCGGCGAAGCCGTAGATGGACGTCAGCGGCGTGCGCAGCTCGTGCGAGACGGTGGCCACGAAGTCGCTCTTCAGCTGGTCGAGCTGCCGGTCGCTCGAGACGTCCCGCAGGGCGTAGACCGTGCCGACGCGGTCCTCGACCGGATCGCGGAGCTGGGCGGCCCGGACCGACAGCCAGATCTCCCGCTCGCCGCGCAGCAGTCGCACCTCGACGGCGCCGCCGCCGAAGTCGACCTCGTCCAGCGCCTGCCCGGCCGCATCGTCGACGTCCGAGAGCTCGCCGCGGAGCACGTCGCGCAGCGGTCGACCGAGGGCCGTGCGGGCGGTCACGCCCGTCATGTCCGCGGCGGCCCGGTTCCACATCTCGATCCGCCCGCCGTGACCGACCACGACGATGCCGTCCGCGATGGACGCGATGATCGCCTCGGACTTCTCCTTCTCCTGGGCCACGCGCTGGTAGAGCAGCGCGTTCTGGAGCGCGACCGTGGCCGAGGCGGCGAAGATCTGGAGCGCCTGCGTCTCGTCGGGCCGCCACGTGCGCGGCTCACGGCCGTACAGCGCGAGCACGCCGCGCACGCCACCGTCGGGCGAGATGACCGGGGCGCCCAGGAAGGCGGCCCACCCGGCACGGACCAGGGGGTCGTCGGGCGGGACGCGGTCGTCCTCCGCCATGTCCGTGATCGCGAGCGGCGTGCGGCGCGCCAGCACCTCGGCCGATGCGCCCACGGAGAGGCTTCCGTTCTCGTGGCCGGGGAGGGGCGCGAGCGGCCCCTGGACGGCCCGGACCACGAGCCGGTCGTCCTCGACGAGCCGGAGCGCGCACGCGTCGGCGTCGAGCAGCGCCGCGGCCTGGGCCACGACCTCCGAGAGCACGGCCGGGGCGTCGAGATTGGCGGACATCAGGTCCGAGATGCGCTGCAGGTCGCTCGCGCGCTGCTCGCCGAGCCGGGCCGCGGCGAGCACCTCCGCCCGCTCGATCGCCGCCGCCGCGGCGGCGGCCAGGTGCCGGGCCAGCTCGAGGTCGTCATCAGCCGCGGTGTGGGGCGTGTCCCAGACGACGCCGAGGACGGCCATCGCCCGACCGGCGTCGTGCGAGCCGATCGGCAGGCAGAGCGCCGAGCGCTGGCCCGACTCGACCAGACGCTCGCGCTCCTCGGCCGGGATCCGACCGTCGGCGGCCACGTCGGCGCAGAGGACGATCCGCCCCTCGCGCGCGGCGAGCGCGAGGAGCGCGCCCGCCCGCCCGTCGCCGTCGACCAGCGCGGGCTCCGAGGGCACCGCCCCGACGGCGTGCAGATCGTCGACGCCCGTGGCCACCACCGCGCCCCGGGCCCGCAGCGCCCGCCGGGCGGCGGCCGCCACCGCGCCGTAGGTCTCGGTCGGCTCACGGGACCCCGAGAGCGTCTCGGCGATCTCCACGAAC
>CADCWC010000037.1 GCA_902806305.1 uncultured Thermoleophilia bacterium
ACCTCTGGTGGGTCGTGGCCGTCACCGGCCTGTCCACGTTCCTCGGCCTCCTGATCGCCATCCTGGCCGACCGCGCGCACGGCGAGAACGTCGCGAAGTCGCTGATCTTCATGCCGATGGCCATCTCGATGGTCGGCGCCGCCGTCATCTGGCGCTACGTCTACTACCGCAACACCCGGCGCGAGGACATCGGCCTGCTGAACGCGATCCTGACCGGCACGGGCATCCTCGACGAGCCGATCGACTTCTACACGAGCGCGAGCCTGATCCCGTGGAACAACTTCTTCATCATGGTCATCATGATCTGGATCCAGACGGGGTTCGCGCTGATCGTCTTCTCGGCGGCCATCAAGGCCGTCCCGAGTGACACGCTCGAGGCCGCCCACATCGACGGAGCGACCGCGTTGCAGACGCTCTGGCGCGTGGTCATCCCACAGGTCGCACCGACCATCATCGTGGTCGTGACGACGCTCGTCGTGACGGTGATGAAGGTCTTCGACCTCGTCAAGGCGACGACCAACGGGCGCAGCCGGACGGACGTCCTGGCCAACACCATGTACGAGAATCTGCGCGACTCGAACTTCACGCTCAGCGCGACGTTCGCCCTGGTGATCTTCGTGCTGGTCCTGCCCGTGATGATCTACAACGTGCGCCAGACGGCGCAGGAGGCCTGACATGGCGGTTGTCTCGTCCGCTCGTCTGCCGGTCGAGCGTACGGTCGGCGCCCGTCTCCACGCCTCGCTGGCACGCGTCCCGACGGGCATCCTGTGGGGGCTCGTGGTCGTGTGGACGCTGCCGACCCTCGGACTGCTCGTCAACTCGTTCCGCGAGCCGCGCGCGCAGCGCACGACCGGCTGGTGGAACGCGGTCACCGACCCGTCGTTCACGATCGACAGCTACCGGCGCGCCCTGACCGAGTCGACCGGTGGCTCGCTGTCGATGTGGGACTACTTCCTGAACTCGGTGTCGATCGTCGTGCCCGCGACCGTGATCCCGATCGGCATCGCCGCGCTGGCCGCCTACGCCTTCGCCTGGATGAACTTCCCGCTCCGGCACTGGCTGTTCATCATCACCATCGCGTGCCTGGCCCTGCCGCTGCAGGCCTCGCTCGTCCCGCTCCTGTCCCTGTTCGGTGACATGGGCATCCTCGGCGAGCACATGTCGCTGTGGCTCGCGCACACCGCGTTCGGGCTGCCGCTCGCGATCTACCTGCTGCACAACTACATCTCGAGCCTGCCGAAGGACCTGTTCGAGGCGATCCGCATCGACGGGGCCGACCACTTCCAGATCTTCACGAAGATGGTCCTGCCGCTGTCGGTGCCGGCGCTGGCGTCGTTCGCCATCTTCCAGTTCCTGTGGGTCTGGAACGACTACCTGGTGGCGCTCGTCTTCGTGCAGTCGTCCGACCCGGAGCAGTCGCCCATGACCGTGCAGCTCGTCAACCTCGTGACGTCCAAGGGTCGCGGCCTCGAGCTGCTGCCGTCGGCAGCCTTCATCTCGATGATCGTGCCCCTGGTCGTCTTCTTCTCGTTGCAGCGCTACTTCGTCCGCGGCCTCCTCGCGGGGTCCGTCAAGGGCTGACCTCCGCCCGACCGTCCTATACTCGGGGCCCTCCGGCGCGCTCGGCCGGAGGGCCCACGAGGAGGATCCGGATGGCGGTGGAGGAGCGGACGGGCACGCGCACGGCGGCGCTCGAGGCCGAGCGCGAGCGGTGGGTGGCCCGGGGTGTCGCGACGCAGCCCGTCTTCGTCGACCGGGCCCACGGCGCCCGTATCGTCGACGTCGACGGGCGTGAGTACGTCGACTTCGTCGGCGGCATCGGCACGCTGAACGGCGGGCACACCCCCGAGGCCGTCGTCCGGGCGATCCACGAGCAGGCCGACCGGTACCTGCACCAGTGCTACTCGGTCGTCCAGTACGAGCCGTACCTCGAGGTCTGCCGGCGCCTCTGCCGCATCCACCCGGGCGACGGGCCGTTCAAGGCGATGCTCGTCAACTCGGGTGCCGAGGCGGTCGAGAACGCGGTCAAGATCGCCCGCCACGCGACCGGGCGGCAGGCCGTCATCTGCTTCGAGCAGGGCTTCCACGGGCGGACGACCCTCGCCCTGACCCTGACCGCCAAGGCGATGCCCTACAAGCGCGGCTTCGGCCCCTTCGCACCCGAGGTGTACCGCGCGCCAGGCCCCTGGCCCTACCGCGGCATCGGCACGCGCGAGGCGATCGACGGCGTCCGGAGGCTGCTCCGGAGCCAGGTCGACCCGTCGGCCGTGGCGGCGGTGATCTACGAGCCGGTCCAGGGTGAGGGCGGCTTCCTCCCCGCACCGCCGGGCTTCATCGAGGAGCTGTACGGCCTCTGCCAGGAGCACGGGATCCTCTACATCGACGACGAGGTCCAGGCCGGCATGTGCCGCACGGGCCCGCCTGCGGCCCTCGACCACGTCGGGATCTCGCCGGATCTCGCCGTCTGGGGCAAGTCGCTCGGCGGCGGCCTGCCGCTCGCGGCGGTGACGGGCCGCGCCGAGGTGATGGACGCGGTGCACCCGGGCGGCCTCGGCGGCACCTTCGCCGGCAATCCGCTGTCGTGTGTGGCCGCGATCGTGGCGCTCGACGAGGTGCTCGACCCGGCGTTCCAGGCTCGGGCGACCGCGCTCGGGATCCGTCTCCGGGCGCGCCTCGACGACCTCGCGACGCGGGTCGAGGCGATCGGCGAGGTGCGAGGTCTCGGGCCCATGCTCGCGCTCGAGCTCGTCACCGACCGGGTGAGCAAGGAGCCCGCGGCCGCCCTGACGGCCGACGTCGTGCGCCGCGCGCGCGAGGCCGGGCTGCTCCTCATGGCGGCGGGCCTCTACTCGAACGTCCTGCGCGTCCTCGTGCCGCTGGTCGCCCGCGACGAGGATGTCGACGAGGGGCTCGAGATCCTCGAGCGCTGCCTCGTCGAGGCGACGGCGGCGGCCGCCTGAGCCGCCGTTCGACCCGGCCGGCCTCCACGCCCATGCCGGCTCGGACGTCCGCCGCAGGTCCGCCGACCTTCGGCCGAGCCCGGTCGCTGCTCGCCGTG
>CADCWC010000038.1 GCA_902806305.1 uncultured Thermoleophilia bacterium
CGTCGACGTGTGCGCCGCGGGCGACGTCGAGGCGGTGGCCACGCTCGCGGCCCTCATCTCGCTGAGCGCCCACGCCCGCGCGGAGGGCGCCGACGCCCTGGACGACGGCCGCCTGTGGCTCGCCGCCGCCCGGCACCTGGCGGGCCCGCGCGACGGACGCTGGGCCGCGGCCTGCGACGCGCTCCGTGACCACGATCCGGGGCCCCTGCGCGCGCTCGTGCCCCTCGACGGGCCGTCGGGGTCGCTCGTCGAGCGCCACGCCGCCTACCTGGAGGGCGCCGCGTGAGGATCGACAGCCTGCGCGACTGGATCGAGCTGCTGCGCCGCGAGGGCGAGCTCCACGAGGTCACGGCCGAGGTCGACCCCTACCTCGAGATAACCGAGATCGTCGACCGGACGGTCAAGGCGGGCGGCCCGGCGCTCCTCTTCCGGAACGTCAAGGGGTCGTCGATGCCGCTCCTGATCAACCAGTTCGGGACCGAGCGACGGATGTGCCTGGCGCTCGGCGTCGAGCGCCTCGACGAGGTCGGGGAGCGGATCTCGGACGTGCTCGAGCTGCAGCCACCCCAGGGCCTCGCCGACAAGGTGCGATCCCTCGGCAAGCTGAAGTCGTTCGTCGACTCGATCCCGCGGACGGTCCGGAAGGCGCCGTGCCAGGAGGTGGTCGTCACCGACGGGGCGACGCTCGACGACCTGCCGATCATGACGTGCTGGCCCGACGACGGCGGGCCGTACATCACGCTGCCCTCGGTGATCACGAAGGACCCGGTCACCGGCGGGCGCAACGTCGGCATGTACCGGCTCCAGAAGTACTCGTCCACGACGCTCGGCCTGCACTGGCAGATCCACAAGGACGCCGCGGCCGACTGGCGCGAGGGCGCGGGGCGCATGGAGGTCGCGATCGCGCTCGGCGCCGACCCCGTCAGCACCTACTCGGGCTCCGCACCGATCCCGAAGCACATCGACGAGCTGATGGTGGCCGGGTTCCTGCGCGGCGAGCCCGTGGACACCGTGCAGTGCGTGACCGTCGACCTCAAGGTCCCGGCCCATGCCGAGATCGTGCTCGAGGGGTACTGCGAGCGGGGCGAGCTGGCGCCGGAGGGGCCGTTCGGGGACCACACGGGTTACTACACCCCCGTGGAGCCGTTCCCGGTCTTCCGACTGACCGCCGTCACGCACCGCCGCGACCCGATCTACCCGTCGATCGTGGTGGGCGTGCCGCCCCAGGAGGACGAGTGGCTCGGCAAGGCCACGGAGCGCATCTTCCTGCCCGCGCTGCGGATGACGCTGCCCGAGATCGTCGACTACGACCTGCCGGCGGCCGGGGCCTTCCACAACTGCGCCATCGTCTCGATCCGGAAGGCCTACCCGGGACACGCCCGGAAGGTCATGCACGCCATCTGGGGCACGGGCCTCCTGTCGCTGACGAAGGCCGTCGTCGTGGTCGACGACTGGGTCGACGTGCACGACTACGGCCAGGTCATGTGGCAGCTCGGCGCGAACGTCGACCCGGCCCGCGACGTGCAGCTCTCCGAGGGTCCGCTCGACCACCTCGACCACGCGCCCACGCGCCAGTTCGTGGGCGGCAAGATCGGCTTCGACGCCACGAGGACGTGGACCGCCGAGGGCTACACGCGCGAGTGGCCCGAGGTGGTCCGGATGCGGGACGACGTGCGGGCCGCGGTCGACGCGCGGTGGGAGGCGCTCGGCCTCGCCGCCGTCCCCCGTCCGGGCGCCGCGGCGCCCCGGCGCCGCACCCGCTTCGGTCGGCGGCGATGACCGCCGGCGCGACGGTCGACCGTGTACGATCGCCACGGTCGCAACACCCGCGAGGCCGCATCCTTGTGCGGTTCGTGGCGTCGTTGACACCCGACGGATCACCGGCCCACAATCCCGGTGGACGGGCAACGAGAGCGGAGGTAGGTTCGTGGCGGATTCCGTAGGGAGCCGCACCCCGGAGGCGCGACGCGACACGGTTCGCGGCGCGGCGGCGGCCTACACCGACCCGTCGAGCGCCCACGGCTCGGTCTCGCGCGGCCGCTTCCTGACCGGCGCGACGATCGGGCTCGGCGGCCTGATCGGCCTCGGCCTCGGCGTGCCGACGGTGGGCTTCGCCCTCGGTCCGGCGTTCCGGGGCGAGGAGTGGTACTGGGTCGACATCGGCCCGGTCGAGAACTGGAAGGTCGAGGAGGGTGGCGGGTACACCCCGGTGACGTTCACCCGGACGCCCGACGGCGGCGACCTCGAGCGCCGCGTGGCGTTCGTCAAGCGCCAGAAGGAGGACGTCCAGGATCCCGAGGCGTTCGTCGCCGTCTCGAACATCTGCATGCACCTCGGCTGCCCGGTGCAGGCCACGGCGCGCGGGTTCGCGTGCCCCTGTCACGGCGGGCAGTACGACACGGCCGGCGAGCGCACGGCCGGTCCGCCGATCCGCCCGCTGAACCGCTTCGAGACGAAGGTCGAGAACGGCCACCTGTTCGTCGGCCGCGTGTTCGCGACGAAGGTCGAGGGGTCCGGCGACAACCGGCGCGTCGTCATCACGGACACCTGGAAGGACCCGGGTCAGCCCGTCCAGGGTCTGCTCTCGTTCCTGTACCCCGCACCTCCCCGCTGAGACTGGACCGGACTCGCATGCCGCCACTGAACCTGCCGCCGGTCAAAGAGGTCGCCAAGATCCCGGGCGACTGGGTCGAGGAGCGCTCCGGCCTCGTCTC
Source organism: uncultured Thermoleophilia bacterium (assembly GCA_902806305.1). GTDB lineage: Bacteria > Actinomycetota > Thermoleophilia > Gaiellales > F1-60-MAGs149 > CADCWC01. Next base: position 2,715 of record CADCWC010000038.1, read on the forward strand.
GGTCTCCAAGTACTTCCTGTTCCGCAACGTGCCGCGGGACATCTCCTGGCTGCAGACGCTCGGGTCGGCGCTGATCACGGTGTTCATCGTGCAGGTCACCACCGGGATCCTGCTCGCGATGTACTACAAGCCGAGCACCGAGGAGGCCTTCGACTCCATTCGCTACATCACCGACGAGGCGACCCTCGGCTGGCTCGTGCGCGGCATGCACAAGTGGGGCTCGAGCGTGATGGTGATCCTGCTCTTCCTGCACATGGGCCGGACGTTCCTGTTCGGCGCCTACAAGTACCCGCGCGAGCTGACGTGGATCTCGGGCGCGCTCATCTTCATCCTCGTGATGGCGATGTCGTTCACCGGCTACCTGCTCGTGTTCGACCAGCGCGCCTACTGGGCCACCGTCGTCGGCGTCAACATCAACGGCACCGCGCCGATCCTCGGTCCGTTCCTGTCCGAGTTCCTGAAGGTCGGTCCCGAGTTCACCACGGAGACGCTGACCCGGTTCTACGCGCTGCACATGCTGGTCCTGCCGGCGGCCATCACCGGCCTGATCGTGCTCCACAACTGGCTGGTCGTCCGCCTCGGCGTCACCTCGCCGCCGTGGTCCAAGCACCGCGCCACGAAGGGTGACGTCTGACGTGGCCCGCCCCGCATCGTCTGTCGGCGCTGTGGCGCCTGCGAACTCGCCTCAGACGAGTCCCGCCGACCTCGGATCTGCAACCGGCAAACCTCTCGGCCGGCGTGGCACGTCTGAGACGGTTCTCGCCGACACCGCCGACATCCTGATGGGGACGGTCCACTAGTGCCTCGCTATACCGCCCGCGAGCGCCGCGAGCGCTACCTGCGCGAGTACGACTTCCAGAAGCGCACCGGGAAGCAGTTCTTCCCCTACGCGATCTACCACGACGCCATCATGAGCGTGATCGTGGTCGGCGTCATCATCGCGATGGCGGTGTTCTGGAGGATGGACTTCGGCGCCGTGCCGACCGACGCGAGCGCGGCGCGGGAGGGCGGCCTGCTCGGTCCGGCCTACGAGTCGCGGGCCGACCCGGCGATCGAGGGCTACGACCCGAAGCCGGAGTGGTACTTCTTCTTCCTGTTCGAGCTCCTGAAGATCTTCAAGACGCCCGAGCTCCTGATCGTCGGCAGCGTCATCATCCCGACGCTGATGATGATGGCGCTGATCGCGCTGCCCTTCATCGACCGCCGTCCCGAACGGCGCGTCTCGCGGCGGCCCGTGGCCATGGCCGTGGGCGTGGCCGTGCCGATCGTGCTGCTGGCGCTGACCTGGCGCGGCGACCAGGGCGCCGGGATCGCCGGGGAGGCGTCGAACCGCCCCGGCGCGACGGCGTTCGCCCAGACGCTCGGCTGCGGGACGTGCCACAAGCTGGCCGACGCGGGCACGGCGGGCAACGTCGGCCCGGTGCTCGACGACGCGCTGCCGGACTACGCCGAGGCCGTCCAGGTGATCACGAACGGCCGCGGGGCCATGCCTGCCTTCGAGGACATCGGCGAGGACCAGATCAACTGCATCGCGGGCTACGTGGCGACGTGGTCGGGCGGCGAGGGTGAGACGCCCGGTCCGAACGCCGCCTCCGCGGAGCAGGCCTACCCCGCCGCCTGCGAGGCCGCGGGCGGCGAGTACGCCGGCGAGGCCGGTGCGTCGGCGGCCGGCGTGCCCTCGCGCGGCGGCTCGGCGCAGGCCGCCGGCTGACCCCTCTGGCCCGGACCCTCGTCCCCACCCGGTCGGCACGCCGTCGGCCGCCCCGACCATGACCCTCGGCCCCCGACCACGCGTCTTCCTGGGGATCACCGGTGCCTCCGGTGCCCCGTACGCCGCCCGCGTCCTGCAGGCGCTGGCCGCCGTGGGCGCCGAGGTCGGCGTCTGCGCGTCCGAGGCCGCGGGCGAGGTCATCGCCTGGGAGGTCTACCGCGAGCGGGTCGCGGCGGGCGACGGGCCCGCCGTCGTCGAGCGCTTCGTCCGGGACCACGGCGGCGACGGGGCGACGTTGTACGGCGAGCGCGACTGGTTCTCGCCCTACGCCTCCGGCTCGGCGCGGTGTGACGCGTACATCATCTGCCCGTGCTCGATGGCGACCGTCGGCACGATCGCGACGTCCGGCCAGGCGAACCTGATCCACCGGGCGGCGGGCGTGGCCCTCAAGGAGGACCGCCGCCTGGTCGTCGTGCCGCGCGAGACGCCGCTCTCCGTCATCCACCTGCAGCAGCTCCTGACGCTGCGTCAGGCCGGGGCGCTCGTCGCACCCGCGATGCCGGCGTTCTACACGCGACCGGACACGCTCGACGACGCGATCGACTTCGTGGCCGGCAAGGTGCTCGACCTGGCGGGGATCGAGCACGACCTGCTGAAGCGCTGGAGCCAGCCGGCATGAGCGACGAGCTCGAGCGCCGCCCGGAGCCCGACCCTCGGCCGGTTCCGGCCCGTGACGACCGCGGCACGCTGCCGCCCGAGCGGGTCCGGGCGATGTTCGATCGGATCGCGCGGCCGTACGACACGATGAACCGGCTGATGACCGCGGGCCTCGACCAGCAGTGGCGGCGCCTGGCGGCCGACGCGGCGGGCGTGGGCGCGGGTGCGTCGGTGCTCGACGCGTGCTGTGGCACGGGCGATCTGTCCCTGGAGCTGGCCCGGCGGGTCGGGCCGAGCGGCGAGGTCATCGGCGTCGACTTCTCCGAGGGCATGCTGGAGCGGGCCCGGGCGAAGGCGGCCGCGGCGGGCCTGGAGCAGATCGAGTGGATCGTCGGCGACGCGCTCGCGCTCCCCGTCCCGACGAACCGTGTCGCGGCCGCCACCGTGGCGTTCGGCATCCGCAACGTCGCGGACTACGAGACGGCCTTCCGGGAGCTCGTGCGCGTGGTCCGGCCCGGTGGGACGGTGGTGTGCCTCGAGATCACCACGCCGGACGAGGGCATCCTGGCCACGTTCTACAAGGTCTGGTTCGACGGGCTCGTGCCGGCGGTCGGGCGCCTCGTCGACCGCGACGCCACCAGTGCCTACAGCTACCTGCCTGCGTCCGTCCGACGCTTCCCCGACCCGCCGCAGCTCGGTGAGGTCATGTACCGGGCGGGCCTCGAGAAGGTCCGGTTCCGCACTCTCGCGGGCGGGATCGTGGCCCTGCACGTCGGCCAGGTGCCGCGTCGATGAGCGCCCTCCCGTCCGTCAGCTCGCTCGCGGGGCCCGAGCTCGTCGACTTCCGACGCCGCCTGGAGGCGCGTCTCGAGCAGGCGGTCTCCTTCGCGGACGGCTCGTCCGGGCGCCGCGGCCGCGAGACGCTGCAGGCCGGCGGGAAGCGGCTTCGCCCGTTGCTCGTGTACCTCTCCTCGCCGCTCGCGGGCCGGGGCGCGCCCGACCTCGAGCGCGGCGCCGCGGCCGTCGAGCTCGTGCACATGGCCTCGCTCGTGCACGACGACGTGCTCGACCGGGCCGCGTTGCGCCGGGGGCTGCCGACGGTCTGGGCCACGCACGGCGACGCCGTGGCCACGGCCACGGGGGACTACCTCTTCGCCCGGGCCTTCGCCGTCCTCGCCGAGACCGGCAACGCCCCCGCCTCCGCGCTCCTGGCGGACTGCGCGCTCGCGCTGTCGCGTGGCGAGGCGCTCCAGAAGCTGCAGGCGCGCCGACCCGAGACGACGCCCGCCGAGTACCTCGCCCGCTGCACGCTGAAGACCGGCGCCCTGTTCGCGACGGCCTGCGTCCTCGGCGCCCGTCTCGGCGGGGCATCCGACCCGGGGACCGTGGCCGCGCTGCACGACTACGGTCGCAGCCTCGGCCTGGCCTTCCAGGTCGCGGACGACGTGCTCGACTGCGACGGCACCCCCGAGGCCACGGGCAAGGCCCTCGGGACCGACCTCATCGACGGCACGCCCACGCTGCCGCTGCTCCTCGCCGCGCGGGACGACCGCGTGGTGGCCGCCGCGCTCCGGCACGGCGTCCGTCCGGCCGACGTCCTCGGCGTCCTGCACCGCGTCGGCGCCACCGGTGCCCTCGAGGCGGCGCGCGCCGAGGCCTACCGTCACGTCCGGGCGGCCGAGGCGGCCCTCGAGCGCCTCGGCGACGACTTCGACCTGCCCGCGCTCGGCGCCGTCGCCCACGGCGTCGTCAACCGGGATTCCTGACCCCGACCCGAGAGCCGAACCATGGCCACCGTCACCCGCTCCACCGAGCTCCTCCCGATCCGCGAGAAGGTCCTCGCCGGCGAGCGCCTCGACCTCGACGACGGCATCGCGCTGCTCGAGTCGGACGACCTGCTCACGCTCGGCGACCTCGCCGACACGGCCCGGCGCGTGCGCGGCGGCTCGGACGACGTCTTCTTCGTCAACAACCTGTACCTGAACCACACCACGATCTGCCGGGTGAAGTGCAAGTTCTGCGCCTTCGCGAAGACGTCGAAGCAGCCCGGCGCGAAGCTCTGGGACATCGACGACCTCGTCGAGCACGCGGTGACCCTGCGGCGCACGCAGGACTTCACCGAGATCCACATGGTCGGCGGCGAGAACCCGCACCTCGACCTCGGCTACTACGTCGACGTCACCCGCGCGCTGCGACAGGCGCTCCCCGACGTGCACCTGAAGCTCTTCACCGCCTCCGAGATCCACCACATGACGAAGCTCTCGGGGCTCGAGCACGAGGAGGTCCTGCGCGAGCTCGTGGCCGCGGGCCTCGACACGCTGCCGGGCGGCGGGGCGGAGATCTTCGCGCCCCGGGTCCGCAAGATCATCGCGCCCGGCAAGGAGCCGGCCGAGTACTGGTTCCGGGTCCATCGCGCGGCGCACGCGATGGGGCTGCGGACCCACTGCACGATGCTCTACAACCACGTCGAGACGTTCGAGGAACGGATCGACCATCTGCTCCGGCTGCGCGACCTCCAGGACGAGACGGGCGGCTTCATGGCCTTCATCCCGTTGCCGTTCCACCCCCAGAACACGGTCTTCGAGCGGCGCGGATGGACGTTCACGACGGGCGCCGACGACCTCAAGATGATCGCCGTCTCCCGTCTCATGCTCGACAACATCGAGCACGTGAAGGCGTACTGGATCATGATCTCGACGCCGCTCGCCCAGATCGCCCTGCACTTCGGCGCAGACGACGTGCAGGGCACGGTCGTCGAGGAGCAGATCGCCCACGCGGCGGGCGCCGTCACGCCGACGGAGGAGAAGGTCGAGGCGCTCGTGCACCTGATCGCCGAGGCGGGGCGCGTCCCGGTGCAGCGCGACACCTTCTACCGGGAGCTCCGGCGGTGGGCGTGACGGACGGGCCACGAACCGACGGCCCGCTGCGCGTCGGCCGGGTCGACTACATCAACACCTTCCCGGTCCGCTGGGCCCTCGACCGGCACCTGCCGGCCGACCTCGCGGAGGAGGTCGTCGGCGTGCCGAGCGTGCTCAACGGCCTGCTCGAGGAGGGCCGGGTCGACGTCGCGAACGTGTCGAGCGTCGAGTACGCGCGGCACGCCGACCGCTACGTCCTCCTGCCGTCGCTCTGCGTCGGCTCGTGCGGCGCGGTCGAGTCCGTCCAGCTCGTGGCGGAGGCACCGCTCGAGGACGTCCGCTCTGTCGCCGTGACCCCGGAGAGCGCCTCGTCCGTGGTCCTCGTCCGCACCCTGCTCCCGGACGCCGAGATCCGGGCGGAGGGGCGACCGGCCGACGCTCGCCTCCTGATCGGCGACGCCGCGCTCGCCTCGGCGTTCACGGACCCGACCCCGCATCACGACCTCGGCGCCCTGTGGCGTGAGCGCACCGGCCTGCCCATGGTCTTCGCGGTCTGGGCGGCACGCCTCGACCCGGACGGCGACGACGACCGGCTGCGGATCCTCGACGCGGCGCTCCGAGCGTCCGTCGAGGAGGCCGCCGCGCACGCGTCATCCGTGGCGCGGGACGCCGCGGAGCGCTACGGCTTCCCGGCGGGCTTCCTGGCGCGCTACTTCGAGAAGCTCCGCTACCGCTTCGGACCGCGGGAGCGGGCCGGCCTGGCCCATTTCTACGAGCTCGCCCACGACGTGGACGCCCTGCCGGCCCCGCCGCCGCTACGCTTTCTCACAGAGGCACCGGCGGCCGCGACGACGGCGGGCTGATCCTCCTCCGCCGCATGGCCGTCTCCGTCTCCCCACCTCGCTCCGGCCCGGCCGCGGTCGCGGACGTGCTCGACCGGGCGCTCGCGGGCGTCCGGATCTCCGACGACGATGCCGTCACGCTGCTCCGCTCGCGTGACCTCGTCCGCGTCGGGCGGGTCGCGGACGAGCTGCGGGGGCGGAAGACGAACCCCGACGAGGTCACGTTCATCGTCGACCGGAACGTGAACTACACGAACGTCTGCGTCACGGACTGCGACTTCTGCGCGTTCTACCGCCGACCCGAGGATCGCGCCGAGGGCTACATCCTGCCCACGCCGATCATCCTGCAGAAGATCTCGGAGACGCTCGCGATCGGCGGCACCGGCGTGCTCCTGCAGGGCGGGCACCACCCGGACCTCAGGATCGACTGGTACGAGCGCCTGTTCCGCACCGTCAAGGAGCAGTTCCCGGCCTGCCACCTGCACGCCCTCTCGCCGCCCGAGATCATGCACATCGCGCGCCGCTCGCGGCTGACGGTGCCGACCGTGCTCTCGCGGCTGCGGGACGCCGGCCTCGACTCGCTGCCGGGCGGTGGTGGCGAGGTGCTCGTCGACCGCGTGCGGCAGATCATCGCGCCGAAGAAGACGAAGACCGACGAGTGGCTCGGCGTCATGCGCCACGCGCACCGGCTCGGCATCTCGACGTCCGCGACGATGATGTACGGCCACGTCGAGACGCTCGAGGAGCGGGTCGAGCACCTGCGCCGGATCCGCGACCTGCAGGACGAGGCGCCCGGCTTCCGGGCCTTCATCTCCTGGACGTTCCAGCGCGACGGGACGCGGCTCGGGGAGCTCGTCACCGAGACGCCGACGTCGTTCGACTACCTGCTGACGCAGGCCGTCTCGCGCATCTACCTCGACAACGTCGACCACATCCAGTCGAGCTGGGTCACCCAGGGCCTGAAGATCGGCCAGGTGGCGCTGCACTTCGGGGCGGACGACCTCGGCTCGATCATGATGGAGGAGAACGTGGTCTCCGCGGCCGGCACGACGCACCGCGCGGGCATCGAGGACTTCCGGCGCCTGATCCGGGCCGCGGGCAAGCGACCGGTCCAGCGCGACATGTTCTACCGGCCCGTCGATGTCGACTGACGCCGTGACGCCCACGGACGGCGGCCACCTGCTGTACGTCTGGACCCCGAACGGCTACCGCCTCGAGGAGCGGGACGGCGAGCCGCCCGCCCGGGGCGCCAGGGTGGACCTCGGCGAGGCCGGGGCCTACAGCGTGCAGAAGATCGGCGCGTCCCCGTACCCGGGCGACGCGCGTCCGTGCGCCTTCCTGATCCGCGAGCCGTAGAGAGCGACCGCCCGTGAACCCCATCTCGTTGCTCGAGTCGATCCTGCACGCCCTCGCGGGGTTCGTGACCGACACCATCGACCAGTTCGGCGCCTCGGCCGTCTTCGTGCTGATGGCGATCGAGTCGGCGTGCATCCCCGTGCCCAGCGAGGTGATCCAGCTCTACGCGGGCTTCATGGTCTCGGAGGACCGCATGTCGTTCACGATCGCCGTGCTCGCGGGCACGGTCGGCAACGTGGTCGGCAGCTGGGTGGCGTGGGCGGTCGGCGCCTACGGCGGCCGACCGTTCATCGAGCGTCACGGCCGCTGGCTGCACATCTCCCACCGCAACCTGGCCTGGGCGGACCGCTGGTTCGACCGGTACGGCCCGAAGGTCGTGTTCTTCTCGCGGATGCTGCCGATCATCCGGACCTTCATCTCCCTCCCCGCGGGCGTGGCCCGCATGCCGTTCTGGCGCTTCACGGTCTACACCTTCTTCGGCGCGCTGCCGTGGTGCTTCGCCCTGACCCTGGCGGGTGGGCAGGTCGGCGAGAACTGGGAGGACCTCGAGGGGCAGCTGAAGTACTTCACGTACCTCGTGGCCGCCGTCATCGTCGTCGGGGTGCTGTATCTCGTCGTCCGAGCCTGGCGCAATCGCATCACTCCGACCGGCACGGCGGGCATCGACGCCTGACGCGCGGCCGTCCAGCCACTATCCTGCCGTCCCGATGAGCCACGTCGACCACCACGCCCACGCGCCCGCGGCCCCGCCCCCGGCGATCCCGTGGGTGGCGAAGGCCGCGTTCTGGGCGGGCCTCGTCGCGCTCTACGGCGTCCTCATCCCGTTCCTCGGTCCGATCGGCTTCGTGGCGGGGCTGCTCACGGTCGTGCTGACGCCGTTCGCGCTCCTGCGGGCCCGGCGCACCGACCGTTCGGCGCGGCTCGCCGTGGCGGGCCTCGCGTGCGCGCTGGTCGCCATCGTCATCTGGGTCGTGGCCCGCGAGGACTGGCCGCACGTCATCGGCGGCGACGACGCCTGGCCGTCGTTCATCATGCCGGACCAGCCGGCGAGCGGCGGCGAGGAGGAGGGCGGTGCCGGCGGCTCCGAGGAGCCACGCGGCCAGGACGGCGCGGGCGGCGAGGACGACCAGGGCGGCCGCGGCGGCCCCGGCGGCGAGGGCGGCGGCTGACGGTC
>CADCWC010000039.1 GCA_902806305.1 uncultured Thermoleophilia bacterium
GCATGTCAGTCCCTCCCTCGTTCGCCCGCGAGCGCCCCGGTGGGGTGCGCGGGCCGTTGACTTCCCGTCAGGAACGCGACGCTCGTGCGCACGTCCCCCACGGGTCCCTCCCCGCCGGCGGCCTCCCGGTCCAGCCGCACGTCCTGCTCCAGCACGTACCAGCCACGGTAGCCGCCGCGCTCGAGCGTGTCGACCACCTCGGCGATCCGCACGTCGCCGGCCCCCAGCGGCCGGTAGAGACCGTCGGCGACCGCGTCGCCGTAGCTCGTCCGCCCGGATCGCACCTCGGCGGCGAGCGCCGCGTCGACGTCCTTCAGGTGCACGTGGCCGATGCGTTCGGGCGCCGCACGCGCGAGCTCGACCGGGTCGACGCCGCCGATCAGCAGGTGCCCCGTGTCGAGGCAGAGCGGCACGGACGTCCGTTCGAGGATCCGACGGACGTCCTCGGGGCCCTCGACGACCGTGCCGACGTGGGGGTGGAGGACGAGGCGGAGACCGCTCGCCACGGCCGTCCGGCTCGCCTCGTCGAGTGCCGTGACGAGCGTGTCCCACTCCTCGTCGGCCAGCCGGCGCGGGCGGTCGTAGCCCGCCTCGGCGGCCGTCGCGGCCAGGACCACGACGTCGGCGCCCGCGGCGCCGAGGAGCGCGCTCGCCCGCCGGAGCTCGGCCTGCGCGGCCGCCGCCTGCTCCGGCCGGTGCAGGACCACGGGGACGAAGCCACCCACGAGACGGAGCCCGCGCCCGTCGAGCAGCCCGCGCAGCGCCGTCGGGTCGGTGGGCAGGAAGCCGTCCGGACCGAGCTCGAGGGCGCGTAGGCCGACGCCCGCGAGCTCGTCGAGGACCTGGGCGGGCGGGGGCTGGACGCCCCAGCCGGGCACCTCGCAGACGCCCCAGGAGATCGGCGCGCCCGCGAGCCGGTCGAGCGGCAGCCGCGTCATGCCACCTCCGCGATCCGGACCGGGCGCCGCTCGGCCCGGGAGCGGTCGGCGGCCACGGCGATCTCGAGCGCCCGCCGGGCGTCGAGGGCCGTGCACGGGCTCTGGCCGCCGTTCGAGGCGGCGGCCACGAAGGCCCCGAGCTCGCGACGGTAGGCCGCGTCGAACCGGTGCATGAAGTCGGGGTAGGCGTCCGTCGGGGCGGCCACGTCGTGCTCCACCGACCGGAGCGGCGTGTGCGGGTCGAGCCCCACCGCGATGCTGTCCCCCGAGCCGAAGAGCTCCGTCCGGATGTCGTAGCCGAGCGGGTCGTGCCGCGTGCCCGAGAGGATCGCGAGCGCGCCGTCGTCGAGCCGGAGCACCGCCGCCGCCGTGTCGACGTCGCCGTAGCGCTCGAACATCGGGTCGGCGAGGACCGATCCGTCGGCGTAGACCTCGACCACCTCCCGCCCGGTCAGCCAGCGGAGGACGTCGAAGTCGTGGATGTGCAGGTCGCGGAAGATGCCGCCCGACTCGGGCACGTAGCCCTCGTGCGGCGGCGCGGGGTCGTGGCCCGCCAGCCGGACCAGGTAGAGCCGGCCGAGGCGGCCCGACACGACGGCCTCGCGGGCGGCCGTGTAGCCCGGGTCGAAGCGGCGCTGGAAGCCCATCTGCAGCATCGTGCCGGTCCGGTCGACGTGCTCGACGACGGCGTCCGTGGTCTCGAGGTCGAGGGCGATCGGCTTCTCGCAGAAGCACGGCAGGCGGGCGTCGAGGGCGAGGTGGATCAGCCCCGCGTGGGCGGGCGTGGCCGCGGCGATGACGAGCGCGCCGACGCCCCGCTCGACGAGCTCGTCGGCGTCCGCGGCCCACTCGGCCCCCGTGGACTCCGCCACGGCGCGAGCCCTGGCCGGGTCCGCGTCGGCCACCGACACGCGGTCCACGCCGTCGGTGTCGGCCAGGACGCGGGCGTGGTAGGCCCCGATCCGCCCCGCGCCCACCAGTCCGACGTGCACCCGTGCTCCTTCTGCCGGCGACGCCCTTGCGCGGACGGCGCGTTCCTGGGAACGTTCCCATCGGCGGCGCGGCAAGACGCTAGGCCGCGGGCGAGCCGGTGTCAAGGGGTGGCGGGTGAGCGAGCGGGCCGAGCGCGCGTGGCGACCGACCATCCTCGACGTGGCCGCCCGCGCCGGCGTCTCGAAGTCGCTCGTGTCGCGGGCGCTGCGCGACGCGCCGACCGTCTCGCCGGCCCGGCGCGCCGCCGTCCGGCAGGCCGCCGAGGAGCTCGGCTATCGCCCGAACGCCGTGGCACGCAGCCTCGTGCAGCGCCGCTCGCACACGGTCGGGGTGATGGTCTCGGACCTGCACAACCTGTTCTTCGCGGAGGTGCTGGACGGGGTGGAGGCCGTGGCCGCCGGGCACGGGTACCGGGTGCTGATCGTGACCGGGAACCGCGACCGGGCCGCCGAGGAGCAGGCGCTCGAGACGCTGCTCGAGCTGCGTACGGACGCGGTGATCCTGGCCTCGTCGCGGCTCTCCCTGCGCTCGGTCGCGGCGGCGCGTCAATCCGTGCCGGTCACCCTGGTGGCCCGGGCGGCGCGCGTCGCGGGCGTGGACACGGTCACGAACGACGACGGCCGTGGCGCGCGCCTCGCCGTGGAGCACCTGGCCTCGCTCGGGCACCGGCGGATCGCCCTCGTCGACGGCGGCTCCGGTCCGGGCTCGGCCGCGCGGCGGCGCGGGTATCGGGCCGCGATGGGCGCGCTGGGGCTGGCCGACGAGATCGGCGTGGCGGCGGGCGACTTCACCGACGAGGGCGGCTACCGCGGGGCGCGGTCCCTGCTGACGGGCTCCTCGCGGCCGACGGCCATCTGCGCCGGGAACGACCTGGCCGCGACCGGCGTCCTCACGGCGCTCGCGGAGGCCGGCCTGCGGGTCCCGGCCGACGTCTCGCTGGTCGGGTACGACAACACCGCGCTCGCCGCGCTGCGTCACGTGTCGCTGACCACGATCCACCAGCCCCGGACGGAGATGGGCGAGGCGGCCATGCGAGCGGCCCTGCGACGGCTCGACGGCGGGGCGGGCCGCGCCCGGCGTCTCGTCCTGCAGCCGTCCCTCGTGCAGCGGGCCACGACCGCGTCGCCGGCTGCGTCCTGACCCGAGGCGGCGGGGCGATCCGCCGCCGTCGCGAACGGGTATGGGCTCCGGGGCCGTCGGTGCACGAGGCGCCGCCCCCACGAGGAGGACGACGTTGCAGCAGCGCACCATCGGTGACGTGAGCGTGAGTGCCATCGGCCTGGGCGGCATGCCCATGTCGCTCGGGGACCGGATGCCGTCCGAGGACGACGCCATCCGCACGATCCACGCCGCGCTCGACGCGGGAATCACCTTGATCGACACCGCCGACGCCTACGCGCCCGACCACGAGTCCGTCGGCCACAACGAGCGGCTGATCGCGAAGGCCCTCCGCCGGTGGTCGGGCGACACGGACGACGTGCTCGTCGCCACGAAGGGCGGCCACACGCGCGTCCCGGAGGGCGGCTGGGGGCTCGACGCCAGCCCCGAGTACCTGCGCGCGGCGTGCGAGGCGAGCCTGAAGGCGCTCGACGTGGAGGTCATCGGCCTGTACCAGTTCCACCGGCCCGATCCACGCGTCCCGACCGGCGAGGCCGTCGCGACGCTGAAGGAGCTCCAGGACGAGGGCAAGGTCCGGATGATCGGCGTCTCGAATCTCAACCCGGCGCAGATCGAGGAGGCCGCCTCGATCGCCGAGCTCGTCTCGGTCCAGAACCAGTTCTCGCCGGACTTCCGCAGCTCGCTGCCGGAGCTCGAGCTGTGCGCCGAGCGCGGCATCGCCTTCCTGCCGTGGAGCCCGCTCGGCGGCATGGGGTCGGCCGGCGCGCTCGGCTCCCGGCACGCGGCGTTCGCCGACATCGCCCGGGACCGCGGCGTCTCGCCGCAGCAGGTCGCCCTGGCCTGGGAGCTGCAGCTGGCGTCCGTGGTGATCCCGATCCCGGGCGCGTCGCGCCCGGAGACGATCCTGGACAGCCTCGGCGCGCTCGAGCTCGAGCTGACGGCCGAGGAGGTCGAGCGCCTCAGCGCCGGCGAGGCGGTTGCGGCCCGGGCCTGACCGCGTCGAGCGCACCCGTCCGCGCGTGTGTCGCGCGGACGGGTGGGGAACGGTACGGCGATGGCCGGGCGCCGCGGCGACATCCTGGTGGGCACGTCGAGCTGGGCCGACCCGGGCTTCGTGGCCGAGTGGTATCCGCCCGGCCTTCCGGCCGACGAGCGCCTGCCGTGGTACGCGCTGCACTTCGACGCGGTCGAGGTCAACGCGAGCTTCTACGCCGTCCCCCGTGAGGAGGCGACGGCGCGGTGGGCCGACGTGACGCCGCCCGGGTTCCGCTTCGACGTCAAGCTGCACCAGCTGCTCTCGCGCCACGCCGGCCGCCCCGACGGGCTTCCGCCCGACCTGCGGGCAGGCGTCGAGACGACGGCGCGGGGGCGCGTCGTGCTCACCCCATCCCTCGAGGGGGCACTGGTCGAGCGCACGCGGGCGGCGCTCCGTCCGCTCGACGAGGCGGGCAAGCTGGGCGTGCTGCTGCTGCAGCTCTCGCCCGCCTTCGCCCCGCCCCGACACGCGCTCGAGGAGCTCGACGACCTCGTCCGCGCGCTTGCCCCGTGGCCCGTCGCGGCCGAGCTGCGGCACCGCGCCTGGCTCCACGACGAGCGCCGGGCCGCGACGCTCGACTGGTTCGCCGACCGGCAGGTCGCCTACGTCGGCGTCGACGCGCCGCAGGGACGGGCGCCGACGATGATGCCGCCGCTCGACGCCGTGACCCGGCGTGACGTCGCCTACCTGCGGCTCCACGGGCGCAACGCGGAGGGGTACGTCCACAGCCGCGCCGTCGCGGAGCGCTTCGCCTGGCGCTACGCGGACGCGGAGCTCGAGGAGATCCGCGGGCGGGCCGAGTCGCTCGCCGAGGAGGCGTCCGTCGTGCACGTGATGGCCAACAACAACCGCGGGGCCGACGCGCCGCTCGCCGCGCTCCGGTTGCGGGAGCTGCTCGGACAGCCGCTGCGGGTGCGGACGCCGACCTCGTCGGCGGCGCGGTCGGCGTCGTGAGCGCGGCGGAGGAGCTCGCGGCGCTCGCCGACGAGATCCGTCGACACCGCGGCTGCGGCTTCGAGCCGTGCGAGACGTGCACGAACCCGGTCCCGGGCGAGGGGCCCGCGCCGGCCACGCTGATGCTGGTCGGCGAGGCGCCCGGCGCGCAGGAGGACCGCGTGGGACGACCGTTCGTCGGCGCCGCGGGCCGCCTGCTGGACGGTCTCCTGACCTCGATCGACGTGCCGCGCGACCGGGTCTTCATCACGAACGTGCTCAAGGCCCGGCCGCCCGGGAACCGCGACCCACGTCCGGACGAGGTCGCCCACGCGCGGCCGTGGCTCGACGCGCAGCTCGCCCTCGTCCGGCCCCGGCTCGTCGTCACGCTCGGGCGGCACGCACTCGACGCCTTCGCCCCGGGCCTCAAGATCACGCAGGTGCACGGACAGGTGCTGGAGCGCGACGGCCGGACGGTCCTGCCGCTCTACCACCCGGCCGCGGCGCTGCGCGTGCGGCCGCTCCGGGAGGCCTTGCAGGCCGACGTGGCGCGGATCCCGGCGCTGCTCGGACGGGCGGCGCAGCCGGCCGACCCACCGGCCTGAGGGGCTGCATGTCGCCTGTCCCGATACGAACGTTTGTTCTGGCGGGCCGTCGGGAACGTCGGGCGCATGAGTGACACACCGACTCCCAACCCCGAGAAGGACCCCGACGACTGGGTGACCGGCGACGAGCCCATGACGGGTCCGCAGTCGTCCTACCTGTCGACCCTGGCCCAGGAGGCGGGCGAGAAGGTCGACCCCGAGCTGAGCAAGGCGGACGCCTCGAAGAAGATCGAGGAGCTGCAGGAGCGCACCGGCCGGGGCTGAGCCCCGCACGGCCGCCGGCCGCCGCGGCCCTGTGGTCGGCCGGCGGCCTAAGCTTCCCGCGTGGGGATCGACGTCGGGGACGCAGGGCGGCGCTCTGCCGAGGCGCCGCCGGCCGCGTCGCCGTGGGCGACGGGCGGCGGGCCGACCCGCGCCGCCGTCGAGCTGACGGCGTTCGCGGCCGCGGCTCTGGCCGGGACCGTGCCGCTCGCGCTCGGTGATCCGACCCGCTTCGTCGGCCTGCCCGGCGCCGTGGCGGCGCTCGTGGCCGTGTCGGCGTCCATCCGCCTGGGCGTGCGGAGCGGGCTCTTCGTCGCGCTGCTCACGGGCGTCGTCTTCGTCACCCTCAGCGGGGCGGTCCACGACGACCTCGGCCCGGCCGAGCGCGGCGCGATCGCCGTCCCGATCTGGCTGGCGGCGGCGGCCGTCGCCGGTGTCGCGGCCGACCGCTACCGACGGCGCTCCCGGGCCCTGCTCGTCCAGCTCATCGGGGAGCGGCACGAGGCCGAGGCGGCCCGCGGCGCCCTCGAGCGGGTCCTCGAGTCGGCCCCCGAGATCCAGCGCGAGGGGCCGGTCACCGTGGTCGCCGAGGGGGTCTGCGTGGCCGCGCTCGACACGTTCGGCGGCGATGCGGCGGCGCTGTGGGACGCCGCGCCCGACGGGACGCTGACGATGATCGCCCGCGTCCCGCACAGCCCGACGCTCCCGCTCGGCATGGTCACGCACGTCCGGGAACTCGACGACCTCGGGAGCCAGCTCGCCACGCGACGGGTGTCGTTCATCCCCGACGTCGAGCGCTCCCACCCTGAGCTGTGGGACCGCTACGCGCGGTCGGCCGGGACACGGTCCGTGCTCCGCATCCCGATCGCGGGCGACGAGTCGATGCGCGTGCTGACGATCACCTGGGAGGAGCGGGTGGCCGACCCTCGCGCCGCCGTGGAAGGCGTCGCCCAGCGCTTCGCCGACCAGGCCGCCCTGGCCCTCGAGCAGGCGCGACGGAGCGAGCTGCAGGCCGAGACGTCGGCGTTGCACGACCGCCTGGAGGCGGCGCTGCTGCCGCGCGTCGTCGTCGCCGACCCGGCCGTGAGAGTGACCACGCGCTACGAGCCCGGCGAGGACCGGCTGCTGCTCGGCGGCGACTTCCTGGACGCGGTCGAACTGCGGGACGGGCGCATCGCCGCGCTCGTCGGCGACGTGGCGGGGCACGGGCCGGACGCCGCGGCGATGGGCGCCAACCTGCGTGCCGCCTGGCGGGCGCTCGTCCTGGCCGGGCTCCCGCTCCCCGAGGTGCTGCGCGCCATGCACGAGGCGCTCGTCAGCGGCCGGAGCTCGTCCGAGCTCTTCGTCACGCTCTGCACCGTCTCCGTCGCGCGCGATCGGGCGTCGGCCGACGTCGTCTGTGCCGGCCACCCCGCGCCGCTCCGACTCGACGGCTCGCTGTGCGAGATCGCCGTGCCGCCCGGTCCGCCGCTCGGCGTGGCCGACGACCCGCACTGGAGCGTGCGGACGGTGCCGCTGCCGCCGCACTGGTCCGTCGTGCTCTACACGGACGGGCTCGTGGAGGGTCGTGCCGCGCCGGACTCCCGCGAGCGCTTCGGCCTCGAGCGCCTGCTCGAGCGGCTCGCCGAGGCCGTCGAGGTGGGTGGCGGCGTCCTCGACGAGACGGGCCTGGTCCGGCTTCTCGACCGCGTCCGCGCCGCGAACGGCGGCAACCTCGCCGACGACGTCGCCGTCCTCGTCATCTCCACCGGCTGAGGCGGCACGTCCGCGGTCGTGCCGGGAGGGGGCACGACTACGGCGCCTTCGGTCCCAGGTCGGCGAGCGCCGTGACGAAGGCCTCGGAGAACGTCGGGAACGGCTGGATCGTGTCGCGCAGGACGTCGAGCGGCACCTCGGCGCGCACCGCGAGCGTGGCCTGCTGGAGCCACTCGCCCGCCTCCGGGCCGACGGCGTAGGCGCCCGTGAGGACGCGACCGTCCGAGACGAGCGTCAGGAAGCCCGGCCGTTCGGCGTAGTCGCGGGTGTACGTCGCCGTCCGCGCCACGCCCGACAGCTGGACCGTCCCGGTCTGCACGTCGTCCGGCCTGCCGACGGCCGCGACCTGCGGGTCGCAGAAGACGACGCGCGGCACGGCGCGATAGTCGGCGCGCGCGGGTCGCCCGAGGATGTCGGCCGCCGCGATCCGGCCCTGGTACTTGCCGACGTGGGTGAACGGCATGATCCCCGTCGCGTCCCCGATGGCCCAGACACCGTCGCCGGCGCGCAGGCGCTCGTCGACCTCGATGCCGGTCTGCCCCGGCACGATGCCGACGCTGTCGAGGCCCAGGCCGTCGAGTCGCGGGCGGCGGCCCGTGGCCACGAGCAGGCGCTCGCCCTCGAGCACCGAGTCGTCGTCCAGGCGCACGACGAAGCGTCCGTCCCGTCGCTCCACCGCGGTCGCCTGGCAGCCCAGACGGACGCCCACCCCGTCGGCCGTGAGGGCCGCCTCGAGCGCCTCGCCGAGGGGGCGCGCCTCGCGGGACAGCAGGTGCGCGCCGTGCTCGATCAGCTGCACCCCGACGCCGAGCCGCACGAAGGCCTGCGCCATCTCGACGCCGACCGCGCCGCCGCCCAGGACGACGAGGTCGGCGGGCAGCTCCTGCGCCCCCGTCGCCTCGCGGTTCGTCCAGACGCCGTCGAGGCCTCGGAGCCCGTCGATCGGCGGGAACACCGGGTCGCTGCCGGTCGCGATGACGATCTTGGCGGCGCCGTAGGAGGTGCCCCCGACCTCGACCG
Organism: uncultured Thermoleophilia bacterium; assembly: GCA_902806305.1. GTDB lineage: Bacteria > Actinomycetota > Thermoleophilia > Gaiellales > F1-60-MAGs149 > CADCWC01. Next base: position 8,661 of record CADCWC010000039.1, read on the forward strand.
TCCCCGGACCGGTCAGGCGCGCCGAGCCGCGCAGGAGCTCGATGCCCTTGTCCTCGAGCCAGCCGACCTGGCCTGCGTCGTCGTAGTCGGAGACCATGAAGTTGCGGTAGGCGATCACCTCCGCGCCGTCGATCCGGCCCGTGACGGCCGCCGCGGCCCCGGCGACCTGACGGGCCGCCGCGACCGCCTCGCCGGGGCGGAGGAGCGTCTTCGACGGGATGCAGGCCCAGTAGGAGCACTCGCCCGCGACGAGCTCGCGTTCGACGATCGCGACCCGCAGGCCGCCGTCTGCGAGCTCGCCCGCACACACCTCGCCGGCCGGCCCCGCGCCGATCACGATCGCGTCGTACGTCTTCGTCATCCCGCCCCTCCGTCGCTCGGTGCGGAGGACCCTACCGCGCCGATCTGAACGCGGCCGAACGGCAGACGGACTCGGCACCCGACGTGGGAGGCGGTCGCAGCCGGTGATCCAGACGCATCATGCGGCACGAAGGGGAGGTCGTGACGCGCCGGGACCTCGAGCTGATCCTCCACGGCGCGGGCGTCCTCGACGCCGTCCAGGCCGCCGCACGCCTGCGCCGCAGCGTCCGCGGCGGCGACACGGCGGAGCTCGGGCGGCTCATCTCCGCGGTCGACGTGACCGACGCGCTCGGACGGGCCCTGCTGACCGGCGTCCTCGCCGAGGCGCCCCGCGGCCCGGTGGACGAGCTGCTCGCGACGCTGCTCGACCACGAGGATCCGTCCACCCGGGAGCATGCCGCCTGGGCGCTCGCCCGTCGACCCGCGACCGCCCGAGCCCTGCCCGGGCTGCTCCGTCTCGTCGGGGCCGGTGGATTTGCGGCGGTGATGGCCACGCTGAGCGTCGAGGCGTGGGCCGGCCGGAGGCCGCGCCGCGTCGCCGACGCGCTGCTCTCGGCCCTCCCGCTGCAGGACGCGGACGCCCGCGGTCGGCTGGTCGAACTGCTCGGCGTGACGCCCGACGCGCGCGTCCGTCAGGTGCTCCGGGATCTCGTCGCCGACGGCGACGAGAGCGCACCGGTCCGTCTGGCGGCTGCCCGCGGTCTCGGCACCGTGCCCGGGCCCGCCGACATCGGGCCGCTGCTCGTGGCGGCCGGCGACGCGGACCCGGCGCTGCGCGTGGCGGCCGTCGTGGCCCTGGCCGAGAGCGCCTTGCCCTGGGTCGCGGATCTCCTCCAGGCCCAGGCGGGCACCGTCGCCGACTCCGCCGATCCGCACGACCGCATGCTCGTGGCCACCGTGGCCGAGCGGCAGCTGGCGCGGCCCGAGACAGCCGGCGGCCGTCCCGACAGCCTCCGGATCATGCAGGTCCTCCTCGGCGGTCGCCTCGACGCCCGCCTGCGCAGCCCGGGGGCCGGCGACGGCGGGGGCCTCGCGACCCTGCTCGTGCACCTGGCCGAGCACCTCGCGGCGCTGCCTGCCGTCGACCATGTGACCACCGTGACCCGCAGCTTCGGCGGGCCGGACGTCCCGGCCGTGCACGGCCTGCCGTTCGAGTCCATGGGCGCGGGCGCGTCGCTGCGCCGCATCGCCTTCGGGCCACCCGGACCGCTGGCCGGCATCGACATGTGGCCCCACCGGATCGAGATCGAGCGCGCCCTGCGCCGCCTGTTGCGGCGCTCGGGACGTGTCGACGTCGTCCATCTGCGCTTCGCGGACGTCGGCACCTACGCAGCGACGCGGGTCGCCCGCTCCCTGCGAGTGCCGGTCGTCTTCACGCTGGCGCCTGATCCGCACGGGCCGATCGAGGCGGCCCAGGCGGCGGGCACGCTCGACCGGGCGCACTTCGGCGAGCTCGACCGGCGCGAGCACCTCCTGTTCCGGGCCGCGCTCGTGGAGGGGCTGGCCGAGGACGCGGACGGGCTGGCGGTCCTGCCGCGGGCGGGGGGACTGGGCGAGGTCGAACGCCTGCTCGGCGCGCCCATCCCCGATGCCCGCCGACGCGTCCGCACGGTCGCCGAGGGGATCGACGTGCGCGCGCTCGACGCGGCGCGGGCCACGCTCGGGGACCCCGGCGGCGCGGCCGTGCACGACCTCGAGCGGGCCGTCGCCGCCCTGTCCCCGGAGCGCCGCGGCCTGCCGGTCCTGCTCAGCGTCGGCAGGCTCCACCGCGTGAAGGGGTTCGACCGCCTCGTGGAGGCCTGGGCCGGCTCGGCGACGCTCCACGCCACCTTCAACCTGGTCGTGGTCGGTGGCGACCTGCTCGCTCCGAGCCTGGAGGAGCGCACCGTCCTGCGCTCCATCGAGGCTGTCTCGGCCCGCCTCGGCCTCGGGGCTGCGGGTCCCGTGCTCCTCGGACACCGGGCGCACGACGACGTGGCGCGGATCCTGACCGCCGTGCGGCACGGGTCGACGGACGCGCGCGGGCCGGGCGTCGTCGGGGCCTGCGGGTTGTACGCCTGCGCGAGCGCCAAGGAGGAGTTCGGGCTGGCGCTCCTCGAGGCGCTCGCGGCGGGCCTGCCGGTCGTCGCGCCGCGGGTCGGGGGCCCGTCGACGTACGTGGAGGACGGTCGTACCGGCGCGCTGGTGGACACCACGTCCGTCACCGCGCTACGGGCGGGCCTCCTGCGGGCGGCTGCCATGAGGCGCGACCTCGAGCGCGCCGAGGACGCCT
>CADCWC010000040.1:0-2088 GCA_902806305.1 uncultured Thermoleophilia bacterium
GGGGGCCGACAAGACGAGCTCATGTATCCTCGGCCTCCTCATCGGGATCCTCGCCGGGATGGCGCTCATGGCCGTCCTGGCCTTCTTCGCCGTGACGCTGCGCGCCGACCAGATCGTCACGGGCACCGCCCTGAACTTCCTGGCCGCCGGGATCACGGGCTACCTCTACGTCGACCTCTACGGCGAGCTCGGCACCCCGGACGACCTGGCCCGCGTGCCCGGCGTGGAGCTGCCCATCCAGTCCATCCCGTTCTTCGGGGACGCGCTTGCGCGGCTGAACCTGCTCGTGTGGGCGGCGCTCGTGATGGTCGGGTTCGTGTGGGTCGTGGTCTTCCGCACCGCGCGCGGGCTGCGCCTGCGGTCCGTGGGGGAGAACCCCAAGGCGGCCGAGACCGTCGGCATCTCCGTCTACCGCACGCGCTACGCCGCGGTCATCTCGTCGGGCGGCCTGGCCGCGGCGGGCGGCGCCTTCCTGTCCATCGGCTTCGTCGGCTCCTTCACGCAGGACATGAGCGCGGGCCGCGGGTTCATCGCGCTCGCCGCCCTGATCGCCGGGCGCTGGTACCCCTTCACCACGCTGGCGGTGACGCTGCTCATCGGCTTCTCCAGCGCGCTGGCCCAGCGGCTGCCCGAGTTCAACCCGGCGATCGCCACCCTGTTCCAGGCGCTGCCCTACGTCCTCACGCTCTTCGTCGTCGCGGGCATCGTCGGGCGGTCCGTGCCGCCCGCGGCCGACGGCGTGCCGTACAAGAAGGAGGGCTGACCCCATGGGGGCGGACGCCCTCCTGACCCGCGTCGCCGCCACCGGCCTCCTGCAGGAGGGGCGGCCCGTCGTGGTCCTGCTCTCGGGCGGGCGCGACTCGGTGTGCCTGCTGGCCGCGGCCGTCGACCTCGGCGCCGCGGTCACCGCGCTGCACGTGGACTACGGGCTGCGGGAGGCCAGCACGGCGGACGCCGAGCACTGCGCGGCGCTGTGCGCGCGCCTGGGCGTACCGATCACGATCGAGCGGACCCGCCGGCCGGAGCACGCCCCGGGAAACCTGCAGGCGTGGGCGCGGGACGTGCGGTACGGCGTGGGCGCGCGCCTGGCCACCGCCGGCGGGGCCGACCTGGCCACGGGCCACACCCGCACGGACCAGGCCGAGACCGTCCTGTACCGGCTGGCCTCCTCGCCGGGCCGCCGGGCGCTGCTGGGCATGGCGCCCCGGTCGGGCCGCCTCGTCCGGCCGCTGCTCGAGGTCACGCGCGAGGACACCGCCGCGTTCTGCCGCCGGCGCGGCCTGCCGTGGCGGGAGGACGCCTCCAACGCCTCGCCCGCGTTCGCGCGCTCGCGGGTCCGCCACGGGCTGCTTCCCGCCCTGCGCGCCGTCGACGCGCGCGCGGAGGCGAACGTCGTGCGCACGGCCGAGCTCCTGCGCGACGAGGCGGAGGTCCTGGACGTCGTGGTCGACACCGCCCTCGCGGGCCGCGACCGGATCGCGGTGGACCATCTGCGCGCGCTCCCGCGGGCCGTCGCCCGGCTCGTCGTGCGCCGCCTGGCCGAGGACGTCACGGGGAACCTGTGCGCGCGGGCGCCCGGCCGGCTCGACGACCTGCTCGCCCTCGGCGAGCACCGCCCGGCGAAGCCGGGTGATCCGTGGGCGCTGGACCTCGGCGACGGCGCGCGGGCCGAGATCCGCGACGGGGTGCTGCGGATGGTCCCCACGCCGCGTCCGGGCGCGCGCACCGGGTAGCGTGCGGACGGCATGCGCGACCCCGCGATCGGCGAGATCCTCGTCCAGCCCGACGACCTCAAGCGCCGCGTCGCGGAGCTCGGCGCGGAGATCACCCGGGACTACGCGGACTCCGACCTCCTGCTCATCGGCGTCCTCAAGGGCGCCGTCTTCTTCCTCTCGGACCTCATGCGCCACATCGACCTGGCGTGCGAGGTCGACTTCATGGCCGTGTCGTCGTACGGCAGCGCCACGGACTCCTCGGGCGTCGTGCGGATCCTCAAGGACCTGGACGCGGCGATCGAGGGCCGCGACGTCCTCATCGTGGAGGACATCGTCGACTCCGGGCTGACCCTCCAGTACCTCCTGCGCCACC
>CADCWC010000040.1:2098-3049 GCA_902806305.1 uncultured Thermoleophilia bacterium
ATGCGCAGCCTCGGTGCCCGCGGCCCGCGCTCCCTGGAGGTCTGCGCGCTGCTGACCAAGCCGGCCCGCCGCAAGGTCGACCTCGACGCCCGCTACATCGGCTTCGAGATCCCCGACCGGTTCGTCATCGGCTACGGCCTGGACTTCGCGGAGAAGTACCGGAACATCCCGTATGTAGCGACGTTGGCGCCGTCGCACATGCCGCAGGACTGAACCTTCGTCCACCCCTACCACACGGGCGCCCAGGATGGCGTTCGGCCACGAACCCGCTGCTAGCCTTGGCTGACTCATGAGCCGCTTCTTCAAGAGCGCCGCCTTCCCGATCCTGATCGTGGTGGTGCTCGCCTTCTTCGCCCAGAAGCTCTTCTCGCCGAGCTCGGGCGATCCCGAGCCGACCTACGCGGACTTCGTGACGCAGCTCAACGCGAGCCAGGTCAAGGACGTCACGCTCAAGACCAAGAACAACACGGTCGAGGTGACGCTCCGCGAGGGCGACCGCCAGTACGAAACGGGCTTCGTCGAGGACGAGGGCAGGCTCCAGGAGACGCTGCAGGCGGCCAAGGCCGACGGGAAGATCCTCGACTACGACATCGAGGGCAAGAAGACGAACGGGTGGCTGTCGGCGCTGACCTACCTGCTGCCGTTCGTCATCTTCATCGGCTTCTGGATCTTCCTCATGAACCAGGTCCAGGGCGGCGGCTCGAAGGTCATGTCGTTCGGCAAGTCGCGCGCCAAGCGCATGAGCGTCGACTCGCCGAAGATCTCGTTCCGCGACGTCGCCGGCGCCGACGAGGCGGTCGAGGAGCTCCACGAGATCAAGGAGTTCCTCGAGAACCCGAAGAAGTTCCAGGCGCTCGGCGCGCGGATCCCGAAGGGCGTGCTGCTCTTCGGGCCTCCCGGCACGGGCAAGACGCTCCTGGCCCGCGCCGTCGCCGGCGAGGCCGGCGTCCC
>CADCWC010000041.1 GCA_902806305.1 uncultured Thermoleophilia bacterium
CCCGGGCCACGCCCGCCGCGACCTCGGCGATCCGGCGCTCGGCGGCGGGCGTGCGCGGCGTGTCCAGGCCGAAGTCGGCCCGGACGCCGAAGCTCTTGCGAAAGAGCGCGTCGACGCGGGTCAACTCGTCGAAGCGCTCGCGCGAGCCGATCAGGACGAGCTTGAGGTCGACCGGCACGGGCTCGGGCTCGATCGCCCGCGCCCCGCCCACGCCGGGTTCGTAGCGACCGCTGCGCAGGACCCGTCGGAGCAGCGGCCACGCACCGGCCTCGCCGACCAGATCGTCGACGTCGAGCACCAGGAACCCGCCGTCGGCGTCGAGGACGCTGCCGCTCGTGACCCGGGAGAGGTCGACCTGCGGTCCGATCGGGCCGTCGAGCGGCGCCGGGACGACACCGAAGAGGCTCTCGGCCGACGGCGCGTCGTCGAAGACCACCGGTGCGCCCTGGGCGCCCGTCCGGTCGGCCAGGAGCGCCGGGCCGTAGCGCTGCAGCCGTGCCTGGAGCCGCGGACCGGCGTCCGCCCCGCCCTCTGCGTAGTCGGCCAGGCCGTCGATCGCGTCGAGCCGCACGTCGGCCAGGAAGAGGTCGACGACCGGCCCCGAGAACTCGTCGGAGATCAGGTGCAGCTCCTCGTCGACGACCGTGCGGGCCGCGCGCTCGTAGGTGCCGCGCAGCTGCTCGTCGAGCGCGCGGCGCCGCGTCCGCGCCTCGCGGAGGTGCTCGCGGAGCGCGGCCATCGCGTGCCCGAGCGTGTCGCGCATCTCCGCCGCCGCGGCGGCGCCGCGGACCTCCTCGAGCCGCTCGAGCGACACGGGGGTGCCCTCGTCCGTGGGGATCACCTCGAACGGCTGCGGGATGTTCGACTCGTCGACCACGAGCGCGACGTCCACGGCCGCGAGCCGGGCCCGGAACTCCGCGAGCGACGCCTCCTCGTCGGCGCGGAAGCGGTGGACCAGCGCCTCGCGCCGACGCTCGACGCCCCGGTCGTCGAGCAGACTCCCCGCCCGCAGCGCGAGCGCCCGCGAGAACTCCTCCACGAGGGCCCCGAAGCGGACGCCGCGGCCCGGCTCGAGCGTCACGAGCCGCGGCCGCCGCGGATCGTCGAAGCGGGGCACGTGCACACGGTCCGGCGGCACGGGCAGCTCGGCCGCGATGCGCTCGAGCACCGCCGTGGCCGTCGTCCGGCGACCCGTGCCGGGCGGCCCCGCGACGTAGACGTGGAAGCCCGCCCCGCGCACGGCGAGGCCGACCTCGAGCGCCTCGAGCGCGCCCTCCTGGCCGACCGGCCCGGCGGGGGGTTCGAGGTCCTCGCTCGAGGCGGCCCCCAGGTCCTCCGGCCGACAGGGGAGGCGCAGCGCCTCGGGGGGCAGGAGGAGGGAGCCGGGGTCCATGGACGAGGGCCCATATCCCCGACCCCGCCGGATACCATGCCCCCGTGACGAGCCAGGGGCCGGTGCAGCACGCAGTCGCCACGTCGGGGTCGCGAGCCTCCGCCCGCGGCTCGGCGGCCCATCCGGGGCTGACGTCGGCCGAGGCGGCGGCCCGGCTCGAGGCGCGCGGTCCGCGAGCCCCGGACACCGGCAGCAGGTCCGTGCGGGCCATCGTCCGCGCGAACCTCTTCACGCTCGTCAACGCGATCACGCTCGTGTTCCTGATCCTGATCGCGGTCTCCGGGGCCTGGCACGACGCGATCTTCGCGGCGATCATCGCCGTCAACATCGCCCTCGGGATCACGCAGGAGGTGCGCGCCAAGCGCAGCCTCGACCGGCTCGCCCTGCTCGTGGCGCCGCGGGCGGACGTCCGGCGCGACGGCGTGGCGGTGCCGCTGCCCGCCGAGGACGTCGTGCCGGACGACGTCGTCGAGCTGCAGCCCGGGCGCCAGGTGGTCGCCGACGGCGCGCTGCTCGCCGCCTCGTCGCTCGCCATGGACGAATCCGTGCTGACGGGCGAGTCGAACGCGGTCCCGAAGCAGCCAGGCGATCGGGTGCTGTCCGGCTCGTACTGTGCGTCCGGCTCCGGCGTCTACCGCGTGGACGCCGTCGGCGACGAGTCGTTCGCGGCGCGGCTCACCCGCGAGGCCCGCGCGGTGCAGCGCCGCCTCTCGCCCCTCCAGCGGGAGATCGACGGCCTGCTGCGCATCCTGGTCGTGGCGATGATCCCCATGGCGGCGGCGCTCGGCGCCGCGCTCTGGCTGCACGACGCGCCGCTCCGCGAGGCCGCCCAGACGGCCACCGCCGGGCTGATCTCGCTGGTGCCGGAGGGCCTCGTGCTGCTCGCGTCGGTGACGTTCGCCGCGAGCGCCGTGCGGCTCGGTCGCCGGGGCGCCCTGGTCCAGCAGCTGAACGCCGTCGAGTCGCTCGCGGGCGTCGACATCGTCTGCCTGGACAAGACCGGCACCCTGACGGACGGCACGCTCGAGCTCGTCGCGACCGTGCCGGCCCCCGGCGTGTCCGAGGAGGAGCTGCGGACGGCGCTCGGCAGGCTGGCCGCCGCGGCGTCGGTCCGGTCGCCCACGGTCGACGCGCTCGCGCGTGACCTCCACGCCGACGTGCCGGTCCTCACCCCGACGGCCGACGACGAGCTGCCGTTCTCGTCGCGCTGGAAGTGGTCGGGGGTCCGTCTCGGCGACGACGTGCTCGTGCTCGGCGCACCGGAGGTCCTCGGGGCGGGCGCCCAGGCGGCCGAGGTCGAGCGCCGCCAGCGGGACCGCGAGCGCGTCCTCGTCGTCGCGCGGGCGGCCACGCTGCCCGCCGCGCCGGACGACGACGACCTGCCCGAGACGCCCGCCGGGCTCGTCCCGCTCGGCCTCGTGGCGCTGCAGGAGCGCATGCGCCCCGACGCGCAGGAGCTCGTCGCCTACCTCCGCCGCGAGGGGGTCGAGCTGAAGGTCATGTCGGGTGACGCGCCTCGCACGGTCGAGGCCGTGGCCCGGGCTGCAGGGTTCTCCGACCCGACCACCGTGGCGGGTACCGAGCTGCCGGAGGAGGGTGCCGCACTGGCCGACGCCCCCGCCCGGCCC
>CADCWC010000042.1 GCA_902806305.1 uncultured Thermoleophilia bacterium
GTCACCGACTGCGCGTAGAGCACGTCGGGATCGAACTCCCGGACGACCGCGCGCAGCGCCCGGACCCACTCGGGCAGCGTGCGCGGGCTGAGCAGGCGGGGGGAGAGGAAGCGCGAGGGGACGCCGGCCTCCGTCATCTCGGGAACCCGCGACCCGGTGTAGCCGTAGACCACCTCGACCTCGTGTCCGCGCTCCTGCAGCCCGCGGGCGTAGGCCACGGCGAGCTGCTCGGCGCCGCCGATGCCGAGCGTCGGGCACACCATCAGGACGCGCACGGCTACCGCGCCGCCCCGTCGAGCAGGTGCAGCGTGCGGCCGACGACGGAGGCCCAGGAGAACTGCTCCTCGGCCGCCCGTCGTCCGGCGCGCCCGAGCGCGTCGGCCCGGGCGAGGTCGTCGAGCAGCTCGCCGAGGGCGTCGGCGACGGCGGCAGGCTCGGCGGGCACGGACACGCCGCCACCGCTCTCCCGGATCATCTGCGTGGCGCCCTCGAGGTCGGTCCCGACGACCGCCCGGCCGGCCGCGAAGTACTCGGTCAGCTTCATCGGGCTCACGCCGATGCGGCTCAGGATCGCGCCGTCGTAGGCGATCACGCAGACGGTCGCCGCGCCGGTGTAGGCGCTGACGAGGTCCCGGTCGGTGACGAAGCCAGGGCGGACGACGAGCTCGGCGACCCCGAGCTCGCGGGCGAGCTCGTCGGCGTATGGCGCCTGCGGCCCGTCGCCGACCAGCACGAGGCGGACGTCCGGACGCGTCGCGGCGACCCGCGCGAACGCGCGCAGGATCGTCGGGAGATCGACCCACGAGGCCAGGAGCCCGACGAAGACGACGTAGCGGCACTCCGGGTCGAGACCCGCGCGGGCGATCGCCTCGGCCCGGTCCCAGACGCGGAAGCGCTCCACGTTCACGCCGTTCCTGAGGACGTGGACGCGCTCGGCCGGGGTGCCGTACTCGCGCACCAGGATGTCCTTGATCCGGTCCGTGACGGCCACGAACGCCGCGGTGTGGCGCGCCGCGACCCGCATGGCGCCCACCTTGAGGGCGTCGACCAGGCGGCCGCGGAGGCCGGGGTCGCGGTCCGCGTAGTCGGCGCCGAACATGACGTTGTTCATCTCGCCGACGGCCCGGTAGCCGAGCAGGCGCGCCACGAGCACGGTGGCGACGAGGCCTGCGTCGTAGCGGTAGTAGAGCGTCCGCGTCCGCGCCCTGCTGCGCAGGAGCACGCCGAGCGCGGTCCGGTTCATGCCCAGGATCCGGGCCACGCGACCTCGCCCGGCGTCGGCCCGGTGGAAACGCACGCCCGCGAGCCGGGGGTCGGTCCCGCGGGCCACGAGCTCGACGGCACGCCCGGCCCGCGCGAAGCCCGAGACCACCTCGGTGACGTGCGAGCGCGTGCCGTCGGGCCGGCTGACGTCGACGTCGGCCAGCATGACGATCGGCGTGCCGCCCGCGTGCGTGGACGCACGGGGACGTGCGGAGGCCAGCGGATGGGCGTCCGAGCTCACGGTCTCAGCGTATAGGAGCGCGCCGAGGACGCAGGGGTGGCCCCTGCCCCCGCCGCGACCGGGTCGCGGCGGCGGGCGTCGCGTCCGCGTCCCGACGTTCCCGCGTCCGGGGGATGGGCGCGACGCCGCGAGACACCGATGGGAGGGGGCGGCCCGGCCGGCCGCGCCCGCTCCATGACGACGGCTCCACGACCCCTCCCCTGCGCCTGGCGCCTCGGCCTCCTGGCCGTCGTGCTGATCTCGCTCGCCGCCCCCGGGACGGCCCGCGCCACGACGTTCTTCGTCGACCCGGCCGGCGCCGACGAGGCCGCGGGCACGAGTGAGGCCACCGCCTGGCGGACGGTCGCCCGGGTCAACCGGGCCGCGCTCCGGCCCGGCGACGTGGTCCGCTTCCGCGGCGGCGGCGTGTGGCGGGAGATGCTGTCGCCCGCCCGCGGCGGCACGCCCGCGGCGCCGATCGTCTTCGCCGCCTACGGTGCGGGCCGCCCGGTGCTGGACGGGGCCGGCGCCACCGGGTTCGCCGCCGTCGACCTGCAGGGCGTGGCGGACGTCGAGGTCCGAGGGCTCGAGCTACGGCACCGGCGTGGCGACACGACGCTCGTCTACGTCCGCGACAGCCGGTCGGTCCTGCTCCACGACCTGTACCTCCACGACGCCGACGCCGGCGTCCAGCTCTCCCCGAGCGGGCCCTCCGCCGACGTGGTGCTCTCCTCGTCGGTCCTGCGCGGCTTCAGCGCCGCCTCGGGCGGCGGCATCGCGCTCAACGTGGGGGAGGGCTCGACGGGCGTCCAGGTCCGTGACACGCAGCTCTCGGGCGCGGCGGACAGCTGTGTCCTCGACCAGGGCTCCGGGTCCGTCTACGAGCGGGTGCGGGTCTCGGACTGCGGCCACCGCGTGACGGCCTACGGCACGCACGGCCTGTACCTGAAGGGGCCACGGCAGACGCTGCGCGACTCCGAGGTCTGGAACGCCCGTTCGAACTGCGTGTCGGTGCGGATGCAGGACGCCGTCGTCGTGGGCAACCGCCTCCACGACTGCCCGATCGGCGTGGCGTGGTTCGAGGACGCGACCGCGCGCGGCACCACGCGGTTCCTGCGGAACAGCGTCTGGAACACCCGGACCGGGATCTACACCGACGCCTCCGACGGCGCGCCGACGCAGACGTTCGAGATCAGCGGCAACCTGGTCCTCGGCACGGGCGGCGCGGAGGGCATCGTCACGGACGAGGCCGTCGGGCTGCGCCTCGAGGACAACGTCGTGACCGGGGCCATCGGGACGGCGCTCCGGGTCGACGGCGTCGGCGCCGGCGGCTACGTCGAGCGGCGCAACACGTGGCACTCGACCGGCACGCCGACCTTCGTCTGGGGCGGGCTCCGCCGGACGTTCGAGGGCTACCGCGCGGCCTCCGGCCAGGGCGTCGGCTCGACGACGGGCGAGCCGCGCATCACGCCGCCGGTCGACGGACGACCGCCCGTCGACGGACGGGCGCCGACGGCGGGTACTCGCGCCGGCG
>CADCWC010000043.1 GCA_902806305.1 uncultured Thermoleophilia bacterium
AGGCGGTGGAGGCGTTGCGGGAGCGGGGCGAGATCGGCGAGTTGGAGCGGCGGGGGCGGGAGACGATCCGTCGGCACATGGAGGCGTTGTTGGAGTTCGGGCGTCGGGGGGCGGAGACGTTCGAGTACGGCAATGGGTTGCGGGGGCAGGCGGAGGCGGCGGGGGTGGCCGATGCCTATGCGATGGGCGGCTTTGTGGAGCGCTATATCCGGCCGTTGTTCTGTCGTGGGGTGGGGCCGTTCCGGTGGTTGGCGGTGTCGGGGGATCCGGCCGACATCGCGACGGTGGACGAGCTGATCCTGGAGCGCTTTGCGGGGCATCCGGTGTGTGACTGGATCAGGACGGCGCGGCGGCATGTGCGCTTTTCGGGGTTGCCGGCGCGGATCGGCTGGATGGGCTGTGGCGATCGGCACCGGTTGGGGCTGTTGGTCAACGAGGCGGTCCGGGACGGGCGGCTGGCCGGGCCGGTGGCGTTCACCCGTGACCATCTGGACTCCGGCAGCGTCTGTGCCCCGTTCCGCGAGACCGAGAAGATGCGCGACGGATCCGACCGGATCGCCGACTGGCCCCTGCTGAACGCCCTGCTCGGCGTGGCGGGCCACGCCGACCTGGTCGCCGTCCACATGCACGGCGGTGGATTCGCGGGCTCGGCGGGCGTGACCGTGATCGCCGACGGCAGCGAGACGGCCGCCCTGCGGCTCGAAGCCGTCCTCCGGAACGATCCCGCGATCGGCGTCCTGCGGCACGCCGACGCGGGCTACGAGACTGCGATCGCGACGGCCCGCGACCACGGGCTCGGCCTGCCGGTCTGACCGCTACGGGCCGCTGAGGCGCGGGCGCACCGCCTCCTCGAGGAACGAGACGAGCGCCGCCGTGAAGGCCTCCGGCTGCTCGAGCGCCGGCACGTGGCCCGCGCTCGGGATCTCGACGTACCGCGACCCGGGCAGCGCTGCGGCCAGGGCGCGCGCCTGCTCCGGCCGGACGACGGGATCCTCCGCACCGGTCAGGACGAGCACGGGGACGTCGATCGTCGCCAGGGTGTCGGACGAGTCGGGCCGGTCGCGCATCGCGCGCAGCGTGGCGATCAGTCCGTCGGCGGGCAGCTCCCGCATCAGGCGCAGCGCCGGCTCGCCCATCGTCGCCATCGGCCCGGTCGCGAGGCCCTCGACGCCGCCCTCCTCGAGGACGCGGATCAGCGCGTCGCGGCTCGCCCGTTGCTCGGCGGTGTCGGGCGTGGCGCGCGTGTCGCAGAGCGCGAGTCCTCGGATCCGCGACGCCGCCCGGCGCCAGAGCTCGAACGCCAGGTGCCCACCCATCGAGGCACCGACGAGCACCAGGTCGCCGGCGACGTCCTCGAGCAGGCGCGTCGCCGTCTCGCCGTAGCTCGAGCGGGCGTCCGGACCGGAGAGGTCCGGCGTCGCCACCGGCCAGCCCCGCGCCTCGAGCGCCGCGCGGGCGTGATCCCACATCCCGCCGCCGAGCGGGAACGCGTGGAGCAGCAGGATCGTCGGGCGCCTCATCGGTTCGGTCATCGTCGCTCCTCGGCGGTCGGGGACGGGTTCCGGAGCAGGGCTCCGGCGTGGAGGTCGGAATCGTGCGTGTCCCGGTCCAAGGGCTGTAGGCTGCCGGCCATGCGAACGCTCGACGCAGCCGCCGCGCGGCAGGCGGCCTACGGCGGCCTGGTGTTCGGCGCGGGCGGCGGCGGTCTGGAGAGCGGCCTGCGCGGGGGCGCGGCCGCGCTCGACCACGGCGCACCGGTGCTCGTGACGCTGGACGAGCTGCGGCCGGACGACCAGGTCGTCGTGATGACTGGCGTCGGCGCCCCGGGCGTGCAGCGGCGGCTGACGCGCACCGCCGACACCCTCCGTGCGCTCGACCGGGTGATCGAGGCCTGGGACGGCGACGGCCGGATCGTGGGCACGATGGTCGCCCATCCGGGGGCCTACCTGCCGAGCTCCTGGTTCGTCAACGCGATCCGCCCGGAGCTGCTGGTCGTCGACTGCGCCACGAACGGTCGCGGGCACCCGACCGTGGCGATGGGCGGCATGGGGCTCGCCGCGCGCCGCGACGTGCAGGTCACGCAGGCCGCCTCGGGCGGCCTCGACGACTACCTCGGCCACATCGACATCGTGGCGCGTGGTCCGGTCGGCGTGATCTCGAGCGTGCTGCACCATGCCTCGGCCGAGGTCGGCGCCTCGGTCGCGTCCTCACGCGGGCCATTCTCGGTCGACTTCTGTCGGACGAACGGCGCGCCGGGGGCCGTCTCGGCCTGCCTGCGCCTGGGCGAGGCGATGCTCGCCGCAGAAGCTGCCGGGGCTGACGCGATGGTGGCGGCGATCGTCGACACGCTCGGCGGCCGCGAGCTCGGCCGCGGACCGCTGCTCGCCGCGGAGACGACCCTCGTGGAGGCCTGGGACGTCGGCACGCTGGCCGTCGACACCGACGGGTCGCGCCTCGAGATCGTCGTCTGCAACGAGTACATGGCCGCGGAGATGGACGGCCGGCGGCTCTCCACCTACCCGGACCTGATCGTCACGCTGTCGGCCGCGGACGGGATGCCGACCGCCGCGGCCCGCATGGACGAGGGCGACGAGATCGTGGTCGTGGCGGTCCCCAAGGACCGGATCCCGCTGGGCGCGGGCGTCTGGGACGCGGTCGTCTACGAGGACGCCGAGCGGCTGACCGGGCGGGAGCTCGCCTCGTACGCCCTCGAGGGCGCTCCGAAGCGGTAGCGCCGGCGTTCGGGCCGCGGCCGGCGCGTCAGGGCGAGGCGAGGACCGGGCGCCCGTCCTCCGATCCGCCGGCGACGCTTACAGCTTGTTGGCCGTGAGCGTCGAGGTGGTGGTGCGGCCGTCCTTGGTGACCCCGATCTTCACGCGGTAGTCCCCGCGCTCGAGGCCCTTGGGCGACAGCGTCAGGCGCTGCGTCCTGTTCGCCGCGACCTGCTTGGCGGCGAAGCGCTTGATGGTGCGCTCACGGCGGTTGGTGACCGTGACCTGCACGCGCGC
>CADCWC010000044.1 GCA_902806305.1 uncultured Thermoleophilia bacterium
GACCTCACCGACCCGGCGGGTCGGCGGCGAGGTGCTGCCCGGCTTCGAGCCGGTCCGCCACCTGCAGCCGATGCTGTCGCTCGCGAACGCCCGGGACCTCGACGAGCTCGCCGCCTGGGACGAGCGCGTCCGACGCCTGCTGGCCGACGAGGACGTCGACGGGCCGCCGAGCTACGTGACCGAGCCGAAGATCGACGGCCTCGCCATCTCCCTCATCTACCGCGACGGGGTCTTCGAGCGCGGGGCGACGCGCGGTGACGGCGTGGTGGGGGAGGACGTGACGGCGAACCTGCGCACGGTCCGCTCCCTGCCGCTCCGCGTCGGGGGCGACGATCCGCCCGCCCTGCTCGAGGTGCGCGGCGAGATCTACCTCCCCCGCGCCGCCTTCGAGCGCATCAACGAGGACCGGCTCGCGCGCGGCGAGACGGTGTTCATGAACCCCCGGAACACGGCCGCGGGGTCGATCCGCCAGAAGGACCCGCGCCTGACCGCGACGCGGCCGCTCTCCCTCTGGTGCTACGCCATCGGCAGCGTCGAGGGCGTGCGCTTCGACCGCCACTCCGAGGCGCTCGCCTGGCTCCGCGAGCGGGGCTTCCCGGTCAACCCGCTGACGGCGACGCACGACGGGATCGACGGCGCGGCGGCCGCCTGCCGCACGCTCCAGGGACGCCGCGAGGAGCTGCCGTACGAGACGGACGGCGTCGTGGTGAAGCTCGACCGGCTCGACCTGCAGGCGCTGCTCGGCGCCGTCGACCGGCGGCCTCGCTGGGCCGTGGCGTTCAAGTTCCCCGCGACCACCCGGACCACGCGACTGAACGACATCGGGATCAACGTCGGGCGCACCGGCGCGCTGAACCCCTTCGCCGAGCTCGAGCCGGTCGAGGTCGGCGGCGTGACGGTCAAGCTCGCCACCCTCCACAACGAGGAGGACATCACCCGCAAGGACATCCGGATCGGCGACACGGTGATCGTCCAACGCGCCGGCGACGTCATCCCGCAGGTCGTCGGCCCCGTCCTCGAGGCGCGGACGGGCGCCGAGCAGCCGTTCCGCATGCCGACGCACTGCCCGGCCTGCGGAACGGCGGTCGTGAAGGCCGAGGGCGACGCCAAGCACCGCTGCCCGAACGCGGGGTGTCCGAGCCGCGGGCTCGAGGGCATCAAGCACTTCGTCAGTCGCGGGGCCATGGACATCGAGGGCCTCGGCGAGAAGCTCGCGCAGCGCCTGTGGGAGCTCGGGCTGGTGCGTACGCCGGCGGACCTCTACGCGTTGACGGTCGATCAGCTGCTCGCGCTCGAGGGCTTCCAGCAGCGGTCGGCCGAGAACGTCGCGGCCGCCATCGACGCCTCGCGCCGGCGGCCGTTCCCGCACGTCCTGTTCGGCCTCGGCATCCCGCACGTCGGCTTCACGACCGCCCAGGCGCTCGCCCGCGGCTTCGGCTCGGTCGACCGCCTGCTGGCCGCCGGTGCGGACGACATCGCGGCGGTCGAGGGGATCGGCCCGATCATCGCCGAGTCGGTGGCCGTCTGGTTCGCCGACCCCGAGCGGGTCGCGCTCGTCGAGGCGCTGCGGCAGGCCGGCGTGCAACTCGAGCTCGGCGCCGACGAGCGACCCGTCGAGGGTCCCCTGAGCGGTCGGACGCTCGTCATCACCGGCACGCTCGAGTCCGGCAGTCGCGAGGCGGCGAAGGCCCGCGTCGAGGCGCTCGGAGGCGCGGTGGCCGACGCCGTCTCGAAGCGGACGGACTACCTCGTGGCCGGCGCGGGCGGCGGCTCCAAGCGCGCCAAGGCGGAGAAGCTCGGTGTGCCGATCCTCGATGAGGACGCATTCGAGCGGCTCCTGGCGGGCGAGGAGCCCGTGCCGGCCGTGGCCGTGGACACGACGTCCGACGAACCGGCGACAGGCTGAGCCTGCGCCGCGAGCGGCACGGGCGCCGGCGCGGCCCTGACGATGGCCACCGCGATGCGGTCCTGCAGCCGTCGCGCGGCCCAGGCGTTCAGTCCGCGGCGGTTGAGGAGGATGCTGAACGCGTACGGCCCGGCGTAGCCGGACAGGGCCGACACGCCGCGCAGCGTTCCCGTCTTCGCCTGCACCCGGGCGCGCGCGGCGCCGAGCAGGCGGCGCTCGAGCGTGCCGTCGACGCCCGCGCGGGCGAGCGAGGCCCGGAACGGCCGCGCCAGCACGGGATCGGCGTCGACGTGCACGAGCAGGCGGGTGAGGAAGTCCGCCGTCACGCGGTTGCCGTCGTCGAGCCCCGAGCCGTCGACCGTCCGGACGCCGTCGAGGACGAGGCCGCGCGCCGCCAGGCTGCGGTGCAGGTCGAAGGCGCCGCCCGCGGTCGTGCCGGCGCCGCCGTCGTGCGCGCCGACGGCCTTCAGCAGCATCTCCGCCGTGAAGTTGTCGGAGTCCTTGCCGACGGCGCGCAGGAGCACCTCGAGCGGCGGGGACTCGACGTCCGCGTAGGTCTGCGCGAACTCCGGCGCGCGCCCGCTCCGCGTCGGGCCCGAGACGTCGATCCCGACGTCCTCCAGGGCGGCCCGCAGCAGTCCCGCGGCCCGCTCCTCGGGCCGCCAGACGGGTCGCCCGAAGGCGACGTTGCGGTCGACGCTCAACCCTGACAGGGGCGGGCTCTCCACGCCCGGAAAGGAGCGCCGCCAGGTCGCCACGGCCCGTGCGCGATCGAAGACGCCGCCGTCTCCGACCACGCCGCCGCGGATCTCGCGGACGCCCGCGGCGCGCAGCTCGCGGGCGAGCTGCTCGATCCGCCCGACACGGTGGAGCCGGGCCCGGCGCGCGCGATCGGCCGTCGAGAGCGTGGGGTCGCCGTCGCCGACGAGGTAGACGGGGCCCTCCACGACGCCCCCGGCGTGGGGCGCCTCGACGCGTACCGTGGTCCGGAAGCGGTGGTCGCCGCCGAGGACCACGAGCGCCGCCGCAGCCGTCAGCAGCTTCTGGTTGGAGGCGGGCACGAGCCGGCGTCGCGCCTGCCGCGCGTAGACCTCGGCGC
>CADCWC010000045.1 GCA_902806305.1 uncultured Thermoleophilia bacterium
CGGGGCTCTCGGGGGAGCGACGCGCGGCGGTGCGCCTCGCGCCCACGGCCCCCGGCCGCCACGGCGGAGGCCGGGCGGCTCGGCATCCGCGAGAAGGTCGCGATGGCGACGACCGAGATGGGGACGTCGTCGCCGAATCGCATTCACAACGTGCACCTGATGGCGGACCTGATCGACGGGCACGTGATCCCGCCGGGGTCGACGTTCTCGTTCAACGACACGGTCGGCGAGCGGACCGTCGAGCGTGGCTTCCGCGAGGGCCAGGCGATCGCCGACGGCCTGCTGATCCCGTCGATCGGCGGCGGCGTGTGCCAGGTCGCGACGACGCTCTTCGACGGCGCGTTCAGCGGCGGCTATCCCGTCTCGCAGCGGGTCAACCACTCGTTCTACATCTCCCACTACGGCGTCGGCATGGACGCCGCGGTGTCCTGGGGCGGACCGGACCTCGTCTTCACGAACGACACGCCGCACGCGATCCTGATCCGGATGTCGTATACCGACACGACCTTGACCACGGGCTTCTACTCGACGTCGCGCGGCCTCACCGTCGAGGGGCGGACCGGCGAGCCGACGGCCGTCCGCGAGCCCCGCACGCGGTACGTGCTCGACCCGGCCCTGACCGGGGCGGCCACCGTCCAGGAGACGCGCGGCGAGCGCGGCTTCGACGTGACCGTCGAGCGGGTCGTGCGACGGGGCGACGAGATCGTGCGGGAGGACGCGTTCCGCTCGTCCTACGACCCCGAGGACGTCGTCGTCCGCGTCGGGCCGGACTTCAGGCCGCCGAAGGGCGCCCGGGTCGAGCGCCTGCCCGCCGTCGCCGCCTAGGCCCGCGCACCGGTTCTCGGACCCGGCCGGCCGACCGGGCGGCCATGGCGTTCGCGAGCGGCGGCGCGACGTCGATCACGCAGCCCGCGCCGGACCGGTCGAGGCCCTCGGCGCGAGCAGCGGCGGCATCACGGCGCGACGGTCGAGCGCGCCGTCCGCGAGGCTCTGCAGCAGGAACCCCGTCGCCGTCGCGGCCAGCCGCGCCATGTTCCAGCCCACCGACGTCAGCGCGGGCTGGAGCAGCCGTGACATCGGGTGGTCGTCGAAGCCCGCCACCGAGACGTCGTCCGGCACGTGCAGGCCGAGCTCGCGGCACGCGGCGTAGACGCCGTAGGCGATGGAGTCCGAGAGGCAGAAGACCGCCGTCGGCCGCTCGGCGACCGGACCGCTCAGCACCTCGACCGCCAACGGGGTCGAGCCGTTCAGGGAGTACGCGCACGACACGACGCGGCAGTCCATGCCGAGACGGGCCGCCGACTCGGCGACGGCGCGCTCCGCCGGTCGCTCCGGCGCCGACACGACGGCCCACGAGAGCACCACGACGTGGCGGTGGCCGAGCCCGTAGAGATGCTCGAGCACGAGCGAGACGCCCGCGGTGTTGTCGAAGACGACCTCGCCGGCGGTCGCCGCGCCGGGCAGCGCGTCGCCGATCGCCACGGTGGGCACGCGGGCCGCGACGTCCTCCCAGCCGCCGCTCGAGGGGCCGATCGGCGAGGCGATCAGCCCGTCGACGCGGTGGTCGACCAGCCGCCGCGCCAGCTCGATCTCGCGGGCGGGCTCGCCGTCGGCGTCCGCCACCAGGGTCGTCCTGTCCGCGCGGCGCAGCTCCCGCTGGATGGCGTTCACGAGCTCCTGGTGCCAGAAGTCGGCGAGGCTCCCGACGAGCAGCCCGACCACGGCGGTGCTGCCGCCACGGAGCGCCCTGGCGACGGGGTCGACCTCGTAGCCGAGCTCGGCCGCCGCGGCGCGCACGCGCGCCTCGGTCTCGGCCGAGACGTGCAGCCCGCGCAGGGCGTAGGAGACGGCGGCCGGGGAGAGCCCCGTCCGCTCCGCGAGGTCACGGATGGTCGTGCGCTTCGGGGGTCGGCGCGGCACGCCGACGACGGTAGCGCAGGCGCCGTTCTCGGTGTACGCTTGTAACGGTTCAGTGAAACGGTTCAGTACACCTCGCGCGAACATTCTTCCCGTCCCGTCGACCCGCGTGCGGCGCACTCGCTCAGGCATTTGGGATGCTTATGTCACGCATATGGGATCGTTCTTCATGACACCGTGGCCGTCGTGAGCCGCACCGACGACGCTCCGCCGGGCCAGGGCGAGCGCGTCGACGTCCACCAGCACCTCTGGCCGGAGCCGCTCCTCGCCGCCCTCGCCGCCCGTCGGTCGAGCCCCCGGCTCGTGCCCGAGCGCGGCGGCTGGCGGCTCGAGCTGGACGGCGAGCCGGACTGTCGCGTCGAGCCCACGGACCACGATCCCGGGCTCCGGGCGTCGTTCGTCGCGGCCGACGGCCTCGACCGTGCGCTCGTCTCGCTGTCGTCCCCCGTGGGGATCGAGGCGCTCCCTCGCCACGAGGCCGCACCCCTCCTCGAGGCGTACCACGCCGGCGTGTCGGCGCTGCCTCCGGCGTTCGGCGCCTGGGCCGCCACGGCCCTGGACGGGCCCGACCTCGACGAGCTCGACGACCTGCTCGACGCCGGCTTCGTCGGCCTGCAGCTGCCCGCGGCCGCCCTCGCGGACGGCGAGGGCTACGTCCGCTGCGGACCGCTCCTCGAGGTGCTCGAGCGTCGGTCGCGCCCGCTGCTCGTGCACCCCGGCCCCGCGCCGTGGGCCCCCAACGCCCCGGCCCCCGCCGACGCGCCCGGCTGGTGGCCCGCGCTCGCCGCCTACGTGACGCAGATGTCGATCGCCTGGCACGCCTTCCTGCAGTGGGGACGGCCGCGCCACCCGACCCTGCGCGTCGCGTTCGTCATGCTCGCGGGCCTCGGGCCGCTGCACGGCGAGCGGCTCCGCGCCCGTGGCGGTGCCTACGCCACGATCGACCACGGCGTGTTCCTCGACGCCTCGTCGTACGGACCCACGGCGCTCGACGCCACGCTCCGCGTCCTCGGGGTCGACCAGCTCCTGCACGGCTCGGACCGCCCGGTCGTCGACCCGCCCCGACACACCTTCGGCGACGC
>CADCWC010000046.1 GCA_902806305.1 uncultured Thermoleophilia bacterium
CGCCCGGAGGAGGAGGACGTCAAGGTGCCGGGCTGGCTCAACGACGTCCGGCTCTACCACAACCGCGGGAACACGACGTTCTCGGGCGAGAACTCGACCTACGGCGACTTCTTCGGCCTCGACGACCTGTTCACGGAGCACCCGGACGTCGTCCGCGGCATGACCGAGATCTACAGCACCTGGATCCGCGACTTCGGCATCGACGGCTTCCGGATCGACACGATGAAGCACGTCAACCTGGAGTTCTGGCAGCGGTTCCTGCCCGACATCGCCGAGACGGCACGTCAGGCCGGCAAGCCGGACTTCTTCGCCTTCGGCGAGGTGGCAGACCCGGGCGCCGTGCCGTTCCTGTCCCGGTACACCACGGCCGGCCAGGCCCAGGCGGTGCTCGACTTCCCGTTCCAGCAGCAGGCCCGCGAGTTCGTCGGCCAGGACCGGCCGCCGGCCGCGCTGGCGCGCCTCTTCGCGCGTGACGACTGGTACACCGACGCCGACTCGAACGTCTACCAGCTGCCGACGTTCCTCGGCAACCACGACATGGGGCACATCGGCATGTTCCTGCGCGACGACACGCGCGGGGCGCCCGAGGCGGAGCTCCTGGCCCGCGACGTCCTGGCCCACGAGCTGCTCTACCTCTCGCGCGGCCAGCCCGTCATCTACTTCGGCGACGAGCAGGGCTTCACCGGCGCAGGGAACGACCAGGCCGCGCGGCAGGACATGTTCCCGAGCCAGGACCTCGAGTACGACAACCTCGACAACGACCCGACCGACCCGACCGACCCGTCCAACGACGCGGGCAGGAACGACAACATCGGCTCGGACGTGACGCCGATGGCCGACAACTTCGACCGGACGCACCCGCTCTACCGGACGATCAGCCGCCTGGCGCGGCTGACGCGACAGCACCATGCCCTCCGGGACGGCGCGCAGCAGACCCGCTACGCGGCGGACGAGCCGGGCATCCTCGCCTTCTCGCGGACGAACGCCCGCGCGCGGGTCGAGTACCTCGTCGTCCTGAACAACGCCGAGACGCCGAAGACGGCGAGCTTCGCGACCTACTCGCCCCGCATGCGGTTCGAGCGGATCTGGGGCGACGGCGCGCGCAGCCTCCGCTCCGGTGCCGACCGCACGGTGGAGGTGACCGTGCCGGGTCTCTCCGCGGTCGTCTACCGCGCCGACGGTCGCATCGCCCGCAGCACGAGCGCACCCGCCGTGGACGTCCGGGTGGCCACCGAGGTCAGGGGGCGGCCCGAGCTCTCGGCCACCGTCGACGGGACGTCGCTCTACCAGGTCACGTTCGCCGTGCGGGCGGCCAACACCGGTGCGTGGACGAACCTCGGCACGGACGACAACGCGCCGTACCGCGTCTTCCCGGACCTCTCGGCGTACGCCGCCGGCACGCGGCTGCAGTTCCGGGCGGTCGTCAAGGACAACGCGGGCCACGTCCGTCAGGCGACGGCGCGGTCCCGCGTCTCGACGGCGGCAGGCAGCGGCGCCGGCACGGCGGTCATCCACTACCGCCGACCGGCGGGCGACTACGCCGGCTGGGGTCTGCACCTGTGGGGTGACGCGATCGCCGAGGGCGTCGGCACGACGTGGGACGCGCCGCGGGCGCCGACCCGCTTCGACGACTTCGGAGCGGTCTTCGAGATCCCGCTGGCCGACGCCGCCGCGTCGCTGAACTACATCATCCACACCCCGAGCGGCGACGTCGTGCCGACCACGCGCGAGCCGGGCGGCGACCGGACGTTCGTGCCCGAGGAGGTGCGTGAAGTCTGGATCGTGGCCGGCGATCCGACGATCCACACGACGCGACCGAGCCCGTAGACCGGGGACGGCGGGGCCGGCGCGCCGGCCCCGCCGTGCGGTGACGTTTGGCCCGGTCATCGCCGGGCCACGATCGCGCCATGCGCGTGATGTTCGCCCTGTACGCCGTCGGCATCGCCGCGGGCATCACCGTCTACACCGTCGTCGGCCTGACCGGAGGCTGAGGTGCGAGCCGTCCGGGACAACGCGCTCTCCCAGCTCTTCGGCGTGCTGTTCCTGGTCTCCGTGGCCGGACAGTCCGTGGCCGGCTGGAAGGTCTTCAACGAGGAGGCCGCCACGCACGACGAGGCCGGCCTCGGCTACCTGTCCTACCTCGCGTCGTCGCACTTCGGCCAGGCGCTGCTCGAGAACTGGCAATCCGAGTACCTGCAGTTCTCGCTCTTCATCCTCGCCACGGTCTACCTCGTCCAGCGCGGCTCGAACGAGTCCAAGCGTCCCGGCCAGGAGGGGCGCGAGTCGGATGCCGAGCAGCAGCTCGGACCGTACGCCAAGGCCGACTCGCCGCGCTGGGCCCGCGCGGGCGGCCTCCGTCGGAGCCTGTACTCGCACTCGCTGCTGATCGTCATGACGGCGATCTTCGTCGGCTCCTGGTTCGGGCAGTCGGTCACCGGCCACGGCGCCTACAACGAGGAGCAGCGGGCCCACGACGCGGCGCCGATCAGCTGGTCGGCGTACGTGCGGCACCCGGACTTCTGGGAGGCGACGCTCCAGAACTGGCAGTCGGAGTTCCTCGCCATCGGCACGATGGCGGTGTTCACGATCTACCTGCGCGAGCGCGGATCACCGGAGTCGAAGCCCGTCGGCGCGCCCCACACGGAGTCCGGCACGTCCGGCTGACCCACCCCGGGAGCGCACGCCGCATCTCCGACCTTGTCGGGGGCGCCACTCGTTCCCGTGGGCGTCGCGGGCGCCGCGCGACAGCGCCCGCGGAGCGGCGACGGGCGACGGCCGAAGCCGCGAAAGGGCGACGGGCCAGGAGACGCGACGGCACGACGGCACGACGGCGCGACGGCGCGAGGTCGCCGTCCGCACCGGTGAGTGCCGCCGAGCGTCAGGCGACGCGAGAGTAACGTCGGCCGCAGGGCCGAGCTTGCGAGGACCGGAGGGCGAAACGGGGTACCGCGGCCTGATGCCTCCTGCCGCCATCCTGGACATCGACGGCACGCTCGTCG
>CADCWC010000047.1 GCA_902806305.1 uncultured Thermoleophilia bacterium
CTGCGCGACCGCGCCGTGGCCGGGGGCATGCCGCGCTGGAAGTGGCTGGGCAACCGGCTGCTGACGGGGATGGAGAACCGCGTCTTCGGCCTGGACCTGTCGGAGTACCACACGGGCTACCGCGCCTTCTCGGCCGAGCTGCTGCGCTCCGTGCCGTTCCTGCGCAACGCCGACGCGTTCGTGTTCGACCAGCAGATCTTCGCCCAGGTGGTCGAGCGCGGCGCGCGCATCGTGGAGATCCCGATCCCGACGCGCTACTTCCGCGAGGCCTCCAGCGTCGACTTCGGGACGAGCGTCCGGTACGGGCTCGGCACGGTGGCGGTGCTCGCCCGCTTCGTGGTCGACCGGCGCCGGCAGTCGTGGGCCCTCCTGCGGCGCCCCGCGTCCGCGATGCCGTGGCGGGGTGGCCCCCGCTGAGTCAGGCGCGGGTGAGCAGCCGCGCGTGGTGGGCGGCCGGCCTGCTCATCGTCGTGCTGTCGCTCGGGCTGCGCGTCGCCTACGTCGAGGCGACCCCGCGCGCGCAGCCCATCCACGACGCCTTCGACTACGACGGCCACGCCCGGTCCATCGCCGCCACCGGCGCGTTCTCGCCGACCCTGGCCCACCGGCGCCCCTCCGCGTTCCGGCCGCCGGGCTACCCCTACCTGCTCGGCGCGGTGTACCGGCTCACGGACGTGCGGGAGGCGGCGGTGGAGCGGCGGTTCCACGTCGGCCAGCTGCTCGGCGCGGTGATCGGGGCGCTCACCGTCGGCATGATCGGGTTGCTGGCGGCCCAGCTGTGGGGCGGCCTGGTGGCCGTGGTCGCCGCGGCGCTGGCCGCGGTCTACGTGCCGCTCGTGACCGTCGGCACGGCGGTGATGTCCGAGGGGCTGTCCACGCTCGTCTCCCTCGCGGCGCTCGCCGCCGCCCTCCAGCACCGCCGGTCGGGCCACCGCTGGCGCTGGGCGCTCCTGGCCGGGCTGCTCGCCGGGCTGGCGGTCCTCACGCGGCCGAACGCCGCGGTCCTGCTGCTCCCGCTCGGCCTGGCGGTGTGGACCGGCCGCCCGCGGCTGTCGCGGTCGGCGCTCGGCCCGCCCGCGGCGCTCGTGGCCGTGGCCGTCCTCGCCGTGGCGCCGTGGACGATCCGCAACGCCGTGGTGCTCGACACCTTCGTCCCCGTCACGACGCAGCTGGGGTCGGCGATGGCGGGCACGTACAACGACGACTCGCGCCGGGACGGCGACAACCCGTGGTCGTGGCGGTCGATCGACCATGTGGCCGCCTACGAGGACCTGGCCGCGCGCGTGTCGAAGATCCCCGAGGCCGAGCTCGAGCGCCGGGTGCGCGAGCGGGCGATCGACTACATCCGCGACCGGCCCGTCTCGGTGGCCGAGGTCGGCTTCTGGAACACGATCCGGATGTTCGAGCTGGCGGGACTGCAGCGCGCCCGCGAGACCTCGGCGACCATCAGCATCCCCGGCGGCCCCGCGATCGCCGGCGTGTTCTGCTTCTGGCTCTTCGCGCTCCTCGCGGTCGCGGGCGCGTTCACCGCCCGCGCCCGCGCCGCGCCCCTGCTGGTGTGGCTCGTCCCGGTCCTCTTCGCGGCCAGCGTCGTCTTCCTCACGCTGGAGACGCCCCGCTACCGCACCGCCGTGGAGCCGTTCGTGGTCCTGCTCGCGGCCCTGGCCGTGACGGCCGCGATCGAGCGCCGGCGGCAGCGGGGCCGGCACCTCGGTGACGCTGAGCCCGCCGGGGAGCGGGCTAGGACGCCAGCTCCAGCTCGACGGTGAAGCCCGTGCCGGCGCTCGGGATCTCGACCAGGCCGCCCGCGACGCCGACGGGCTCGCCGTCGAGCGTGGCCGACGCCGGGGCGGCGCCGCGCACCACGAGGTGGAACGCCTCCCGCGCGAACTCGGGGTAGCCCGCGCCGTCGGCCTCGGCGCGCAGGGTGAGCCGCCCGCCGCGGCGCGTGACCTCGAAGGAGGTGCGCCGGCGGGCGCCGTCGAGGGCCGCGTCGGTCAGGCCGTCGTCCTCCTGCAGGAGCGAGACGTGCGCGGAGTCCGCGGCGGGGACGAAGAGGTGCAGCTCGAGGACGGCGGGGTGGTGGCCCGCGGTGGACGGCGGTGCCTGCGGCCACATCGGGACGACCGCGCCGCCGCGGGCGTAGATCGGGATCCGGTCCATCGGCGTGGCGGCGATGACGTGCCGCTCGCCGCCGGCGAGCTCGTCCGTGTGCCAGTCGTACCAGTCGCCCGCGGGCAGGTAGACCTGCCGTGCCGTCTGCCCGGCCGCGACGACGGGGGCGACCAGCAGGTCGGGACCGAAGAGGTACTGGTCGTCCAGGTCCCGCACGAGCGGGTCGTGCTGGTGGTCGAAGACGAGCGGCCGCTGCACCGGCGCGCCGGTCTCCGACGCCCGCACGAACGCGGTGGCGAGGTAGGGCATGAGCCGGTAGCGCAGGCGGATCGCCTCGCGGGCCAGCGCGAGGACCGTGGGGCCGAACGACCACGCGTACTGGTCGACGTTGCCCAGCTCGGAGTGGTTGCGGCAGAACGGGGTCAGCGCGCCGTACTGCATCCAGCGCGTGAACAGCTCGGCGTCGGCGTGCCCGCGGAAGCCGCCGACGTCCGCGCCGACGAACGCCTGCCCGGAGACCCCGAGGCCCATGGCCATCGGGATGCTCATCCACAGGTGCTCCCACTTGGACACGTTGTCGCCCATCCACGTGGCGGCGTACCGCTGGATCCCGGCGAAGCCGGCCCGCGACAGCACGAACGTGCGCCGGCCGGGCAGTGCCTGGCGGATGCCGTCGGCCGTCGCCATGGCCATGAGGAGGCCGTACTGGTTGTGGAAGCGCTCGTGCGGGGCGCGGCCGCCCTCGAAGCGCATGCGGTCCGGCGGGATGTCGCCCGTGGCGGGCTCGTTCATGTCGTTCCAGATCCCCGCGACCCCGCAGGACACGTGGGCGGCGTTCTGCCCGGCCCACCATGCCCGCCCCTCCGCCGTGGCCAGGTC
>CADCWC010000048.1 GCA_902806305.1 uncultured Thermoleophilia bacterium
GGTTCCCCGCCCTTCGACGCGGCGGCCATGGACGGCGTGGCGGTCCGCGCCGCCGACACGCTCGGCGCGAGCGACTCGACCCCTGTGCATCTCGACGCGGGTGCGTGGGCGGTGATCGACACGGGCGACCCGCTGCCCGACGGCTTCGACGCCGTCGTCATGCGCGAGGACGTGCACGTCGACGGCGGACGGGTGGAGCTGCGGGCGGGGGTGGTCCCGTGGCAGCACGTGCGGAGCCTCGGCGAGGACGTGACCGCCACGGAGCTCGTCCTGCCGGCGGGCCAGCGCCTGCGCGCCGTCGATCTGGCGGCCGCCGCGGCGGCGGGGGCGGTCGAC
Organism: uncultured Thermoleophilia bacterium; assembly: GCA_902806305.1. Taxonomy (GTDB): domain Bacteria; phylum Actinomycetota; class Thermoleophilia; order Gaiellales; family F1-60-MAGs149; genus CADCWC01. Next base: position 337 of record CADCWC010000048.1, read on the forward strand.
GTGCTGGTGCGCCGCGCCCCGGTCGTGGCGGTGCTCCCGACCGGCGACGAGCTGCGGGCGATCGGCGAGCCGCTCGGACCCGGCGAGATCCTCGACACGAACTCGCCGATGCTCGCCGGCCAGACGGCGGAGGCCGGCTGCGTCGCGCTGCGTCTGCCGATCTGCCCGGACGACCCCGACCGCATCGCCGCCGCCGTCCGGGACGCGTGCGCGCGCGCCGACCTGGTGCTCATCGGGGCCGGGTCGTCGGCGGGTCGCGACGACCACACGGCCGCGGTCGTCGAGCGGCTCGGCGACCTCGCGGTGCACGGCGTGGCGGTCAAGCCGGGGCACCCCGTCGTGCTCGGGGTGGTGGACGCCACGCCGGTGATCGGCGTGCCCGGCTATCCCGTGTCGGCCGCCATGACGTTCGAGCTCTTCGCCGCGCCGCTCGTCGCGGCGCTCGAGGGAGCGGTTCCGCCGACCCGCCCGCGGGTTCGCGCCCGGCTGACGCGCAAGCTCGCCTCGACGATGGGTGCCGACGACTGGGTGCGCGTGCGGCTCGGTCGCGTCGGCGAGGGCCTCGTGGCGGCGCCGCTCAGCCGGGGCGCGGGTGTCCTGACGTCCCTCGTGCGGGCGGACGGCCTGCTCTGCGTCCCGGCGGCCCGCGAGGGCCACCACGCGGGCGCGGACGTCGACGTCGAGCTGCTCCGCGCGCCGGCGGACGTCGACCGGACGATCGTGGTCGTCGGCTCGCACGACCCCGCGCTCGACCTGGCCGCCTCGGTCCTCCGCGAGCGCGACCCCGGCGTGACGCTCGCCTCCGCGAACGTCGGCTCGCTCGGCGGCCTGACCGCGCTCCGCGACGGGCTCTGCCACGTGGCCGGCTCGCACCTCCTCGACCCCGCCACGGGCACGTGGACACTGCCGTGGGTCGACCGGGTGCTGCCGGCCCGCGAGGTGGCGGTCATGCGGCTGGTCCGCCGCACGCAGGGGCTGATCGTGGCGCGGGGGAACCCGCACGGTCTGGCGGGGATCGACGACCTGACCCGCCCGGGACTCCGCTACGTCAACCGCCAGCGCGGCGCCGGCACGCGGGTGCTGCTCGACCACGAGCTCGCCCGCCGCGGCATCGACCCGGACGCGGTCGACGGCTACCGCCGCGAGGCGCCCACGCACCTGTCCGTCGCCGCGACGGTGGCCGCCGGGCGCGCCGACGTCGGGCTCGGCGTGCTCGCCGCTGCGCGGGCGCTCGAGATGGACTTCGTCCCCGTCCTCGACGAGCCGTACGACCTCGTCCTCGACGCCGCGCGTCTCGACGAGCCGGTGCTCGCCCCGTTGCTCGGTCTGCTGCGCGACGCGGCGTTCGCGGCGGCGGTGGAGGCGCTCGGCGGCTACGACGCGGCCGAGATGGGCCTCCGGGTCCGCTGACGACGCGAGGCGGGTCGGAGGCGCAGCGGCACGATGGAGCTCGCCGTGGTGGGCGCAGCGACTGCCGCACGTCCCCCGAGGCGTCAGCCCGCCTGCTCGGCCGTGCACCAGTACGTGGTGCGCCCACCGATCGTGCCGCGCTCGAGCGGCGCGCCGCAGCGCACGCAGGTGCCGGAGCGGCGCGACCGCGCAAAGGCGCCGCGGCCCGAGCCGCCGCCCGGCTTCAACGCGTCACGGATCACCGCCCGGAGCTCGACGCGCAGCCGGTCGAGGCGCGCCTCGTCGAGCGAGGCCGCGGGCACGGACGGCCCGATCCGCGCGCGCCAGAGCGCCTCGTCGGCGATCAGGTTGCCGACGCCCGCAAGCGTCGACTGGTCGAGCAGCCGCGCCTTGACCGCGATCCGCCCGCGACCGACGCGCCGTCTGAAGTCGGCGCGCGTGACGTCCGCGGCGTCCGGTCCGAGACGCGTCCGGTCGGCGTCGAGGCGCGCGCGCCCGAGCCTGCGCTTGTCGTGGAGCGCCAGGTGCGTCCCGTCGGTGAACCAGATCGTGAACCGGTCCCAGTTGCGGGGCGACGGCGCGCCGTTCGCCCGGAACGACCCGCTCATGCCCAGGTGCAGCGCGAGGTCGATCCCGCCGTCCGTCTCGAGCCACAACGCCTTGCCGCGACGTCGGGCGCCCGTGATCACGAGGCCGTGCATGACGCCGTCGATCTCGCCGGCCGGATGCGGCCGGCAGACGAAGGCGTCCGTGTCGTCGACGCGCGCCACGGTGCGGCCGACGGCGTGCTGCTCGAGGATCTGACGGGCGCGTTCGGCCTCGGGGAGCTCCGGCATGGAGAGAGGCTATTCGGCCCGACGGCTCCATCGGCCCGAGCCGACTCGGCGCCCGAACGTCACGGCACGCTCGACGCTCGAGCGCTCCGGCCGACGACGCCCGGCAGGTCCCGGCGGCGCGTGACGCCGAGCTTCCGGAAGGCGTTCTGCAGGTGGTTGTCAACCGTCCGCACGGAGATCACGAGCCGGTCGGCGATCTCCCGGCTGCTCGCTCCCGCAGCGGCGAGCAGCGCGATCTCCCGCTCGCGCGGCGTGAGGTCGGCCGCCTCGGGAGTGGCCAGGATCGTGGGCGGGCGCGCGCCTTCGCACGCGGCCAGCCGGCGCGCGGCATGCGCGGCGGCGACGCGGGAACTCGAGCGCCGACCGATCTCGCGGAAGGCGGCCGCCGCGGCGT
>CADCWC010000049.1:0-10513 GCA_902806305.1 uncultured Thermoleophilia bacterium
CGCCCGCCGCCGCGGACCTCGACCACCGCGTCGGTGCGCGGGTGCGCCGCCGCCACCTGCGGCGTGCCGTCGTCCGAGCCGCCGTCCGCGACGATCACCTCGAGGTCGCCCGCGAGCGAGGCCAGGTGGTCGAGCGTCGCGGGCAGGGCGGCGGCCTCCCGCAGGGTCGGGATCACGATGCTCACGCGCAGCTCGGCCGTCAGCCTTCGGCGCCGGGCGCTCCCGCCAAGCGCCTCGGCCCCGGAGTCCTCCCGCGTCAAATGGGGTAGTGGCGCGAGGTCTGTTGGACGCTCAGCCAGCGCAGCTCGGTGAACTCCTCGAGCGCCGCCCTGCCGCCGAACCGGCCCCAGCCCGAGGACTTGACGCCGCCGAACGGCATCTGCGGCTCGTCGTGCACCGTGGAGGAGTTCACGTGGCAGATGCCGCTCTCGACGCGCCGCGCGATCTCGAGCGCGTGGTCGACGTCCCCCCCGAACACCGCGGCCGCCAGGCCGTAGTCCGTGTCGTTGGCCACCCGGACCGCCTCGTCGTCGCCCTCCACGGCGACGATCGCCACCACCGGGCCGAAGGACTCCTCCGCGTAGACGCGCATCTGCGAGGTGACGCCCGCGAGCACCGTCGGCGCGATCAGGTTGCCGTCCGCGTGGCCGCCGGTCAGGACGTCGGCGCCCTGCGCGCGGGCGTCCTCGATGAGCCCCATGACGTGCTCACGGGAGGCGTCGTCGACGACAGGGCCGATCATCGTGCCCTGGTCGCGCGGGTCGCCGGTGACGAGCCGGCCCGCGCGCTCGGCGAGCTTGGCGCCGAGCTCCTGCGCCACGGACCGGTCGGCCACGATCCGCTCCGTCGACATGCAGATCTGTCCCGAGTTCATGAAGGCGCCGAAGCTCGCGGCGTCCGCGGCGGCGTCGAGGTCGGCGTCCGGCAGGACGACCTGCGGGGCCTTCCCGCCGAGCTCCAGGAGACAGCGCTTGAGGTGCTCGGCGCACTTGACGGCCACGATGCGGCCGACCTTCGTCGAGCCGGTGAAGTTGACCCGCCGGACCGCGGGGTGCGCGATGAGCTCGTCGACGACCTCGGGCGCGTCCCCCGTCGCGTGGAGCACCAGGTTGATCGCCCCGGCGGGCAGCCCGCTGTCGGCGATCGCCCGCGCCACGGCGGCGTGCGTCCTGGGGCACTTCTCCGAGCCCTTGAGGACCACCGTGTTGCCGTAGGCCAGCGGGGTGGCGACCGCCCGCACCCCGAGGATGACCGGCGCGTTCCACGGCGCCATGCCGACGACGACGCCGACGGGCTGGCGCACCCCCATGGACAGCGCGCCCGGCACGTCGGACGGGATGACCTCCCCCGTCACGGCGTAGGTCTGGGCCGCGGCCTCGCGCAGCATGCGGGATGCCAGGTCGCAGTTGAACATGCCCCACCCGAAGGTCCCGCCCACCTCCTCGGTCATCGTCGAGGCGATGTCCGGCGCGCGGTCCATGAGCAGGTCGGCGGCCTTCGACAGGAGCGTCCGGCGGTGCCCGGGCGACGTCCCGGACCACTCGGCGAACGCGGCCGCGGCGGCGTCGCACGCCCGGCGGGCGTCCTCCCGCGTGCCCGCGGCGGCCACCGTGACCGGCTCGCCGCGATAGGGATCGGCCCGCTCGAACGTCCCGCCGCCCGACGCGGTCGTCCACTCCCCACCGATCAGCAGCGCCTGCTGCTGGATCTCCATGGTGCTCATCGGTCTCCTCTCGATCTCCGGCCCGTCGTCCGCACAGCTTGACGTGGAAGCCCGATCCCTGCGCGCCTGGGGCGCGTCACCGACCAGGGGGCGCGGCGGCCTCGGCGGCGACCTCGGCCGCCACCTCGCGCAGGCGCTGGAGCGCGGGCAGCGCCGCGTCGCGTCGCCAGGCCAGCGCAATGCCCACCGTCGGCTCGGGCGCGGTGAAGCGCCTGCAGACGGTGCCGGGGATCCGCAGGACCCGGGAGACCTCGAGCATGGACAGGCTCACGCCGAGCCCCTCGGCGACGGCCGACAGGATGCGCTCCTCGGCCGGCTCGGTGCGCACGATGGGCGGCGTGCCGCCCCGGCCGTAGACCTGGGCGAGCATCTCGTCCCAGGGTCCCGGGCCGTGGTCGCGGGCCCACCACACGAGCGGCTCGTCGCGCAGGTCCTCCCGGCTGACGCGCCGCCGGCGCGCGAGGCGGTGCTGGGAGGGGAGCACGCAGACGAGCGGCTCGCGCGCCAGCTCCAGCTCCGCGATCAGGGGATCGTTGAGGGGCGGGCGGACGAAGGCGACGTCGATGGCGCCCTCACGCAGCTGCTCGACGTGGAGGCTCGTGTGGCCGGCCGACAGCTCGAGCTCCACCTCGGGGAAGCGCCCGCGGTAGGCGTCGACGATGCGCCCCGCGAGCCCGCCGGTGAGTGACCGCGTGAGGCTCAGGCGCAGGCGACCGGTGACGCCGGAGCCCGCTGCCTGCGTCCGGGCGCGGGCGCGGTCCACGCCGGCGAGCACGGCCCGTGCCTCCTCGAGGAGCGCAGTTCCCGCGGGCGTCAGCGCGACGGTGCGCCGGTCGCGATCCAGCAGGCGCACGCCGAGCTCCGCCTCCAGCGAGATGATCTGCTGGCTGACGCCCGGCTGCGCGACGTGCAGGCGCTCGGCCGCCCGCCGGAAATGCAGCTCCTCGGCGACGGCGACGAAGTACCGAAGCTGCCGGAGCTCCATCCGGGGGATGATAAGCGCTTCTTCTCACCGCGAGGCGCAGTTCGTCTTGGCGCCGCGGGCCTGACGTCCGTACGGTCGGCCCGTGGACGAGAGAGCCGCGGCCGTCCCCGCGCCTGCCGCCGGGACCGGCTGCCCCACGCACGACGTGTCGAGGGACTTCCGGCCGTTCGACACCGCGGACCCGTTCGCCTTCTACGCCCGCGCGCGGGCGCAGGCACCGGTGTTCTTCAGCGAGGAGCTCGGCTTCTGGGTGGTCTCGCGCTACGACGACGTCCACGCGATCTTCAAGGACCCGCGGACCTTCTCCTCGGAGAACACCCAGGCGCCGTACAAGGCCCGTCCGGCCGAGGTCCAGCAGGTGCTCGACGACGGGAGCTTCCGGGCCTACTCGGGCCTCTCGGCCCGCCAGCCTCCCGAGCACACCCGGCTGCGGGGCTTCATCAAGAAGGCGTTCACGCCGCGGCGCGTCGCGACGCTGGAGCCCCAGGTGCGTGAGCTGGCGGTGACCATGATCGAGCGCATGGCGGCCGGCTCACGGGCCGACCTCGTCGCCGACCTGGCGTACGACCTCCCGGCGCTCGTGATCTTCCGGCTCCTCGGCGTCCCCGACGAGGACGTCCCGCGCGTCAAGGAGTGGGCCCAGAGCCGGGTCCACCTGAACTTCGGTGACGCGCCGGTGGCCGAGCAGGTCCACCACGCCGAGAACCTCGTCGCGTACTGGCGCTACTGCCTCGAGCTCATCCAGCAGCGCTTCGACGAGCCCCGGGACGACCTACCGAGCGACCTCGTGCGCATCTTCCGGGCGGGCGACGACGACATCTCCATCGACGAGATGGCGGGCCTCGTCTACGGCCAGCTCACGGCGGGACACGAGACCACCAGCGCCCTGCTGGCCAGCGGCCTCAAGGAGCTGCTGGAGCAGCGCGAGCGCTGGGAGGAGCTCTGCGCCGACCCCTCCCTGATCCCGACGGCGGTCGAGGAGCTCCTGCGCCTGACCACGCCCGTCTTCGCGTGGAAGCGGAAGGTCAAGCGAGCCGCCCGGATCGGCGAGGTCGACCTTCCCGAGGGCGCCAACGTCCTGCTGCTCCTGGGCTCGGCCAACCATGACGAGACGGTCTTTCCCCGCCCCGAGCACATCGACCTGGGGCGCGGGAACGCCCGCAGCCACCTGGCCTTCGGCCACGGGATCCACTTCTGCCTCGGCGCGGCGCTTGCCCGGCTGGAGGCCCAGATCGTGCTCGAGGAGCTCACGCGGCGCCTGCCGGGCCTGCGGCTCGCCGAGCAGCGGTTCGACTACTCCGCGAACACGTCGTTCCGCTCGCCCTCGCGGGTGCTGGTCGAGTGGGACGCGGGCGCCCCGGAGCACGTGCGCCGCTTCGGGGACTGCGGTTCCGGCGACGTCGCGCTCGTCGGCGGCAAGGCCGCGAGCCTCGGGACGCTCCTGCAGGCGGGGCTGCCCGTGCCCCTCGGCTTCGCCGTCACGACCGAGGCGTACGCCGAGCACCTGCGCACGGCGGGGCTGGGGACCCGCATCGCCGAGGAGCTCGCCGCCCCGGCGACGGCCGATGCCGACGCGCTGGAGCCCATCGCCGCGCGCGTCCGCGCCATGGTCGAGCAGCCGCCGCTTCCCGGAGCCGCCGCGGCGGCGATCCGCGTCGCGTACGCCGAGCTCTGCGCGTCCAACGGCGGCGACCCGGTCCCGGTCGCGGTGCGCTCGAGCGCGACGGCCGAGGACTCCGCCGACGCGAGCTTCGCGGGCCAGCAGGACACGTACCTGTGGGTCGTCGGCGAGGAGGAGGTGCTGGCCCACGTCAAGCGCTGCTGGGCGAGCCTGTTCACCGCGCGCTCGATCGCCTACCGCCGCGACAAGGACATCGAGCACGCCGGCGTCCTCATGGGCGTCGCCGTGCAGCGGATGGTGCTCGCGCGCGCCGCCGGCGTCGCCATGACCCTGAACCCGGCCAACGGGGACCGGTCGAAGATCGCGGTCGAGTCGAGCTTCGGCCTCGGCGAGACGGTCGTCGGGGGCGAGGTCACCCCCGACGCCTTCCTGGTCGACAAGGTCATGCTCGACGTGGTCAGCACGAAGATCGGCGTCAAGCACATCGAGCTCGTGCCCGACCCCGCCGGGCGGGGCGTGCTCGAGCGACCGGTCGAGGCGGGTCGCCAGGCCGAGCCGTCGCTCAGCCCCGCCGAGGTCAAGGCGGTGGCCGCGCTGGCCAAGCGCGCCGAGCGCCACTTCGGGACGCCCCAGGACGTCGAGTGGGCGGTGGACGGCGGCGTCGAGCCCCCGGAGGTCGTCCTGCTGCAGAGCCGCCCCGAGACGGTGTGGTCGCGCAAGCCGGCTCCCGAACGTGCCGCCGCGCGCCCGAGCTATGCGACCGGGCTCGGCAGCCTCGTCTCCACCCTCATCAACCCGCTGGCCACGAGGAGAACAACCAGTGTCGACGACTGAGAGCTTCGTCAGCCCCTACGACGACCCGGCCCCCGCCGGAGCCGAGGGGTGGGAGGAGCTGTACCCGTACTACCTGCATTTCCGGGCGGACCGCCGTGAGGCGGAGGAGGCCCGGTTCTGGTTCGCCGACATCCAGCACTGGCCGACGGTCTTCAAGCCGTTCGACACGATCACCGTCGAGTTCGCCATCCGCTGCCTGGGCCAGTACAACAGCCGCCACTACGTCATCCCGCCGGCGAACGGGATCGACTACCGCGTCCACAACGGCTACGTCTACATGAGCCCGGTCCCGGTGCCCGAGGACGAGATCCCCGGCCGCGTGCCGGAGTTCCTCGAGCGGGCGGGGCACTACTTCGCCAACTGGCCGAGCCTGCTCGAGCACTGGCAGACGAAGATCCGCCGCGTCATCGCCGACCTCGAGGCGATCAGCTTCGCGCCACTGCCCGACCGCGTCCCGATCGAGGACATCACGAGCGGCCGGGGCCTGGACCCGCACTTCGACATGACCCGGAACTACAACCGGCTCATCGAGCTCTGCTACGAGGCGTTCCAGTACCACTTCGAGTTCCTCAACCTCGGCTACGTCGCCTACCTGGACTTCTTCGGGTTCTGCCAGGAGGCGTTCCCCGGGATCTCCGACATCGGCATCGCCAAGATGGTGCAGGGCATCGACGTCGACCTCTTCCGGCCCGACGAGGAGCTCAAGCAGCTCGCCCGTCTGGCCCTCGAGCTCGACGTCGCCGAGGCGCTGGCCTCAGGGGCGCCCGGCGAGGCGCTCGCCGCGGTCGCGGGCCGGCCGCGCGGAGAGGAATGGCTCGCCGCCTGGCGCACGGCGCAGGACCCGTGGTTCAACTTCTCCTCGGGCAGCGGCATGTACAGCAGCGACAGGGTGTGGCTCGATCATCTCGACATCCCGCTCGGCTACGTGCGCAACTACGTCGAGCAGCTGGGCGCCGGCGCGGACCTCGACCGGCCGACCGACGAGCTGATCGCCGACCGCGACCGCATCACGGGCGAGTACCGCGAGCTGCTGCCCGACGACGACGCGCGGGCCGCCTTCGACGAGAAGCTCGGGCTGTCGCGCCTCGTCTTCCCGTACGTCGAGAACCACAACTTCTACATCGAGCACTGGTCGCTCTCGCTCTTCTGGCGCAAGGTGCGCGAGCTCGGCGGGGTGCTGGCGGGCGCGGGCTTCTGGCCCGACGCGGAGGACATCTTCCTCCTGCGGCGCGACGAGATCCCGCAGGCCATCTTCGACTACGGCAACGGCTGGGCGGTCGGCGCGGAGGCCGCGGGCCCGTACCACTGGCCGGCGGAGGTCCAGCGCCGGCAGGCCATCCTCGACGCGCTGTCGTCGCAGCCGCCGCGGCCGGCGATGAACCAGCCCCCCGCGGTGGTCACGGAGCCGTTCACGATCATGCTCTACGGGATCACCTCCGAGCGCGTGCGCACGTGGCTGGGCGGCGGCGAGGACGGCGGCGCGCTGAGCGGGATGGCGGCGTCGCCCGGGCAGGTCGAGGGCGTCGCGCGGGTCGTCCTGGACGCCTCCGAGCTCGGGCAGGTCGGGCCCGGGGAGATCCTCGTGTCCCGCATCACCGCTCCGAGCTGGGGACCCGTGTTCTCCCAGATCGGCGCGGTCGTGACCGACATCGGCGGGATGATGAGCCACGCCGCGATCGTCTGCCGGGAGTACGGGCTGCCGGCGGTCACCGGGACGGGCTCGGCGACGACGGCCATCGAAACGGGCCAGCGCGTCCGCGTCGACGGGGACACCGGCACGGTGACGATCCTCGACGGGACATGAGCGAGCGGCACGCCGACCTGTGGGCCGCCGCCCGGCCGTACATGCGCGCGCGCAAGAACGACGTGCACATCCCGCTCGCGTACGGGTGCGCCGAGGAGCTGCTCGCGCACCATCCGGAGGCGGACGCCGAGGTCGTCCTGCAGGCGGTCCTCCTGCATGACATCGGATGGGCGGTGGTCGACCAGCAGGCGATCTACCGCGACGGGTTCGGGCCCGGCATGTGGGAGAGCGACGTGCGGATCGCACACGAGCGGGAGGGGGCACGCCTGGCCCGCGAGCTGCTCGCGACGCTCGGCCGCGATCCCGACCTCGTCGAGGAGGTCGCCGCGATCATCGACGGCCACGACACCCGCCGCCATGCCCTCTCGCGCAACGACGAGCTGGTCAAGGACGCCGACCGCCTGTCGCGGTTCTCGATCGCCGGGGTCAGCATGGGGTGCGACTGGTTCGGCATGACGCCCGGGGAGTACACGGACCACCTGGCGCCGCAGGTCGACGCCCACTTCACCGACACGGCCGCGCGCGCCGCGCGGCGCGAGCTGGCCCACACCCGGCGCGCGTTGCGCGTCGAGGCGCTGGCCGGGGTGCCGGCGTGAGCGCCCTCGGGACCCGGTGGCGTCCCTGGGTCGACGGTGCCCCCGCCGAGAGCACGGCCACGGCGACGATCGAGGTCCGCAATCCCGCCACGGGGGAGCTCCTCGGCGAGGTGCCGGCCGGGACGGCGGCCGATGCGGACGCCGCCATCCGCTCGTCCCAGACGGCGTTCCGGGCGTGGCGGCGGACGCCGGCCGCCGAGCGCGCGCGGCTCCAGCACGCCGCGGCGGCGCTCGTGCGCGAGCACGCCGACGAGCTCGGGCGCATCCTGACGCTCGAGCTCGGCCGGCCGCTTGCCGCCGCGCGCACGGAGATCCTGCGGTCCGCGGATCTGCTCGGCTTCTTCGCCGAGGAGGGGCTGCGCCTGCAGGGAGAGGTCCCGCTGCTCGAGGAGGCCGACGAGCGGGTCATGGTGGTCAAGGAGCCGCTCGGCGTCGTCGTCGCGATCGCGCCGTTCAACTTCCCGATCACCCTGCTGACCTTCAAGCTCGGCGCGGCGCTCATCACGGGCAACACCGTCGTGGCCAAGCCCGCCGCGGACACGCCCCTGTCGACGCTCCGGCTCGCCGAGCTCTTCACGCAGGCCGGCTTCCCGCCCGGGGTGTTCAATGTCGTCACGGGCCACGGACGGGAGCTCGGGGAGGCGCTCGTGTCGCATCCCGTCCCGGCCAAGGTCGGGTTCACCGGCAGCACGCGGGCCGGTGTGCGCATCCACCAGCTCGCGGCCGTGACGAACAAGCGGATCACGCTCGAGCTCGGCGGCCAGTGCCCGGCGATCCTCTTCGACGACGCCGACCTCGATGTCGCGGTGCCGGCGATCGTCAAGCACGCGTACGCCAACAGCGGCCAGTTCTGTTACCGCGTCAACCGGGTCTATGTCCACGAGGACCGCTACGGCGAGTTCCTCGACCGCTTCGCCGCCGGCGTCCGGGAGCTCGTCGTCGGGGACGGCATGGACCCGGCGACGGACCTCGGCCCCCTCGTCAGCGAGCGGATCTTGGCCACGAGCGTCGAGCAGGTCGCCGACGCCCGTGCGAAGGGCGCACGCGTGCTGTGCGGCGGGGAGCGGCTCACGGGCGAGCCGTTCGACGCCGGGCCTTTCTTCGCGCCGACCGTCATCGCCGACGCGACCCACGACATGCTCGTCATGACGGAGGAGACCTTCGGCCCGGTCGTCGGCGTCGGCTCCTTCGCCGACGACACGGAGGCTCTCGCCAAGGCCAACGACACGCCGTACGGGCTGGCCGCCTATGTCTTCAGCGACGACCTGCGCCGCGCCTGGCGGGCGGCGGAGGAGCTCGAGGCCGGCTCCGTATGGGTCAACAACATCCACCGCTCGCTCGCGCAGGTCCCGTTCGGCGGCATGAAGCAGAGCGGGCTCGGCCGGGAGAAGTCCAAGCACGGGCTCGACGAGTACGTCGAGCTGAAGACGATCTACCTCGGGATGTAGGCGATGGCGGTCATCGACGAGGTGTACGCGCTGGCCGCGCCGTACTGGCAGACCCGGTCCAACGAGATCCACGTGCCCGAGGCCTACGATCTGGCCAAGCGGCTGTTGGCGGAGATTCCCGAGGCCGACCCGGCCATCGTCCTGCCCGCCATCCTCCTGCACGACGTCGGCTACGCGCGCGTGCCGGAGGAGGACCAGCTCAAGGGCCTGGCCGGCGCCCCGAGCGGCTGGGAGCCCGACATCACGCGCCGGCATGAGGTCGAGGGCGCCCGGCTGGCCGGGGAGATCCTCGCGGAGGTGGGCTACGACGCCGAGCGGACGCGCCGCATCCAGGCGATCGTGGACGGCCACGACTCGCGGCCGGAGGCGCTGGACCTCGACGACGCGGTGGTCAAGGACGCCGACAAGCTCTGGCGCTTCACGGAGAACGGTGTTCGCATCGCGCACGCCTGGGTCGGCCGGACGCCCGAGGAGTTCGTCGACTTCCTCGAGACACGGATCGAGGGCTGGTTCTTCACCGACGCGGCGAAGGCGCTGGCGCGGACGACGCTCACCGCCTCACGGGCGGCCATCGCGCGCGACCGCGCATGACGGGCGACCTGCGCGACCGGGTGGTGATCGTCACGGGCGCGGGCCGCGGGCTTGGCCGCGCCTTCGCCCTCGCCTTCGCCGGGGCGGGCGGCCGGGTCGCCGCCGCGGACCTCGACACGGCCGCGGCAGCCGAGACGGCCGCGCTCGCGCACGCCGCGGGGGCCGTGGCCGTCGCGGTGGAGGTCGACGTGTCGTCGGGCCGGTCGGCCGAGGCCATGGCGGCCCGGACCGTCGAGGCGCTCGGCGGCATCGACGTGCTCGTGAACAACGCCGCGGTGTACGCGGGCATCCGGCGCGCGCCGTTCTTCGAGCTCGACGAGCACGAGTGGGACCGTGTGATGGCGGTGAACCTCAAGGGGCCATGGCTGTGCGCGAAGGCCTGCGCGCCCGCCATGCGAGCACGCCGGGGCGGCGCGATCATCAACGTGTCGTCGGCCACCGTCTTCAGCGGCTCGCCGCTGTGGGCGCACTACGTGGCGTCCAAGGGCGGCCTGATCGCCCTGACGCGCGTCATGGCGCGCGAGGCCGGCGACCTGGGCATCCGCGTCAACGCCCTGGCGCCAGGCTTCACGCTGACGGACGCCAGCCGCGAGCTCATCGCCGACGCCGAGACCTACGGCGTCGAGCGCGGCGCCATCAAGCGCGGCGCCCGGGCCGAGGACATGGTCGGCGCCGCGCTCTTCCTGGCCTCGGACAGCAGCGCCTACGTGACCGGCCAGACTCTGGTGGTCGACGGCGGCAGGCAGTTCATCTGAGCCGGGGCGCCCTCCGGTCAGCCGCCGGGTGCCCGACGCATCAGGAGGCGCTCGTACGCAAGCCCGGTGACCACGCCGAGCACGAGCTTGTCGGCGATGTCGACCACCCAGTCCTCGCGGGACCAGGTCGTCGGCCGGTACAGCCCGAGGGCGGTG
>CADCWC010000049.1:10523-10976 GCA_902806305.1 uncultured Thermoleophilia bacterium
TTGAGGAGGACGTCGGACCCGTACTGGGCCGTGAAGACGATGGCGACCGCCCGGGGTCCGCGCAGGCCGGCGTACGCGCCGACGCCGTGGCCGACGCCGTAGCCCACGCCGATCCCGACGTGCGCGATCCAGTTCCGGCGCCGGCGCTTCCTCGGCGTCGTGCGGCCCAGGCGCAGGACCCGCTCGGCGAGCTGCGCCGGGGCGTCGCTCTCAGTGCGGCCGGTGATCGGCATCTCGACGAGCTCCTGGAACGCCGTGTGGCCGATGGTCCCGACGAGCCCGGCGGCCGCGCCGCGCGCTGCGCTGATCCCCAGCCTCGTGACGTCCACGGGGGTCGGGGTACCCGTGCGGTTCGGCACCACACCGGACGGCCCGGCCCGCGCTCAGCGGATGAGCACTCCGCGCGGCGACACGAGCAGCCACGTTCCGCCGAAGCCCACGACGTTCTGGCAA
>CADCWC010000050.1 GCA_902806305.1 uncultured Thermoleophilia bacterium
GAGTCGACCATCACCCGCGCGCCGAACTTGAACACCTCCCGGCCGTTCATCTCCATGAACTTGCCGCCCGGCGCCAGGGCGCGCACGAACAGGTGCTCCGCGCCGCTGCCGTCCGCGCCGAGCTCGACGCCGACGGTCGTCTCGGGTCCCGCGCCGGTCGAGAGCACGACGGCGCCCGCGCCGTCGCCGAAGAGGATGCAGGTGCCCCGGTCGTCCGGGTCGATGACCTTCGTCAGCGTGTCCGACCCGACCACGAGCGCGTGCTGGGCGAGGCCGCTCACGAGCTGGCTGACGGCCTGCGCGACGGCGTAGGAGAAGCCGCTGCACGCTGCCGCGAGGTCGTAGGCGCCCGCCGAGTGGCAGCCCACACGCTCGGCGATCGTGACGGCCGCAGCCGGGAAGTAGTGGTCCGGCGAGGTGGTGGCGCAGACCACGAGGTCGATGTCGGCGGGGGCGAGGCCCGAGCGGTCGAGCGCCTGCTCGGCCGCCCGGGCGCCGAGGTCGGCGACGAGCTCGTCGTCAGCCGCGACGCGCCGCTCGTGGATGCCCGTCCGCTCGACGATCCAGGCGTCGGAGGTGTCGACGCGGCGGGAGATCTCCTCGTTGGTGACGATCCGGTCCGGCAGCGCCGCGCCGACCGACACGACGCCGACGGTGGACCGGAGCGCGCCGATCACGCGGGCGCCTCGTCGAGCAGGCCGAACGTCAGCACGCCGCGCACGGTCGGCTCGCCGTCCACGGTCACGACCGCACGCACGCGGCCGAGCCGACCGCCGAGCCGGTCGACCTCGACCTGCACGTCGAGCGTGTCGCCCGGCCGCACGATGCGCGTGAAGCGCACCTCGTCGACGGCTGCGAACACGCCGAACTTGCCGCGCTGGTCGGGGTGCGTGAGGGCGACCACGGCCGCCACCTGGGCGGCCGACTCGGTCATCAGGACCCCGGGCACGATCGGGTTGCCGGGGAAGTGGCCCGCGAGCCACGGCTCCTCGCCGGTGATCGTCCAGCGACCGTGCCCGGAGACGCCCGGGTCGAGCGCGACGATCTCGTCCACGAGGAGGAACGGCGGGCGGTGCGGGATGATCGCCTCGATGGCCGCCCGGTCGAGCGGGGCCGTCGGCGCCGCCATCACGAGGCCCGCTTCCCGAGGCGCTCGGCGAGCATGCGCCGTCCGCGGTGGGCGTGCGACTTGACGGTCCCGACCGGCAGCTGGAGCCGCTCGGCGATCTCCTCGTAGGAGTACGACAGGACGTCCTTCAGGATCACCACGGTGCGCTGGCGGTCGGGGAGCGCGGCCAGGCCGCGCCGCAGCGCCGGGGCGAGCGACCGGGCCAGGGCCAGGTCGTGGACCGAGCGGTGCCACCGGTCCGATTGCTCGAAGACGGCCTCGTCGGGCTCCGAGTGCTCGGCGCGGCGCCGCCGCGTCAGCCGGCGTCCGACGTCGGTGCAGACGTTGACCGTGAGCCGGTGCAGCCAGGTCGAGAAGGCGGCGTCACCGCGGTAGGAGCCGATCCGGTCGACGAGACGGGCGAGGGCCTCCTGCGCCGCGTCCTGCGCGTCGTCGGGATCGGCGATGAGCGACTGTGCGAGCCGCCGGACGCGCCCCTCGTGCCGGGTCACGAGCACGTCGACGGCGGCGGGGTCGCCGTCCTTGGCCCGGGAGGCGAGCACGACGTCGGACATCCCCTCGAGCTCCGGGCGACGCGGCGGCCGCGGCGGCAGCGCCACGCGGGCGTAGTGCCGACGAGGCGGCCTGATGGGGGAGCGTGGGATCGACAACGGCGGCTGGCCCGTCAGACGGCGAGACCCCCCGTTCGGGTTGCCCGGGCGCCGTCGCGGCGCCGGTATTCTACGTGCGTGACGGTCGCGCCGAACGCCGTGTCGAGCGCCCGCTTCGGCCAGGTCGCCTCCATCCTCCCGGACTGCGGCTCGACGCAGGACATCGTCCGCGCGGCGGCGCTGGAGCACGCGCCCGAGGGGTTCCTGGCGGTGACGGACCACCAGACGGCGGGTCGGGGCCGATCCGGCCGCACCTGGTTCTCCGAGCCGGGCCAGTCGCTGCTCTTCTCGCTGCTCCTGCGGCCCGACACGCCGCCCGCGCGGCTCGCACCCGTGACGCTGGTCGCAGGCCTCGCCGTGGCGGAGGCGCTGCCGGTGGCCGCCCACGTGCGCTGGCCGAACGACGTCGTCGTCGGTGGCGCGAAGGTCGCGGGCATCCTGACCGAGCTCGACGTCCGGCCGGACGGCACGAGCGTCGTCTTCCTCGGCGTCGGCGTGAACGTCAACGTGCCGGCGGAGGACCTTCCGGACACCGACCGGCTGCCGGCCACGTCGCTGCTCGTCGAGCTCGGAGCGCCGGTCGATCGCATGTCGCTCCTGGAGCGCGTGGTCGACTCGTTCCAGGCGGCCTACCGCGAGTTCGAGAACCGCGGCTTCCGGGCCCTCTTCGACCGGTACGCGGCCCTCGACGCACTCGTGGGCGCGGAGGTGACGCTGGAGCTCGGCGGCACCACGGTGACCGGCCGCGCGGCGGGCGTCGACGGCGACGGACGGCTCGTGCTCGACCTGTCCGACGGCCGCCGGGCGTTCGACGCGGGCGAGGTCGTGCGCGTCGTCGACGCGCTCTGAGGTCCCGCGTGGCCGACGCCGGCTACTCCGGGACGCCACTCCCGCGCAAGCTCGGCATCCGCGAGGGCGACCGGGTCGCGCTCCTCCACGCGCCGGAGGGCTTCACCGCCGTCCTGGGCGAGCTGCCGCCCGGGGTCGAGGTGCTCCGCGAGGCGGACGGGGCGCTCGACGTCGTGGTCGCCTTCCTGACCCGGCGCCCTGCCGTCGAGCCGCTGGCGCGGCGGCTCTGGTCGCACATCGAGCCGGCGGGGAGCCTGTGGATCGCCTGGCCGAAGCGGCGCTCCGGCGTGCCGACCGACATCAGGGAGGACGTGCTGCGCGAGGAGCTCCTGCCGACGG
>CADCWC010000051.1 GCA_902806305.1 uncultured Thermoleophilia bacterium
GCCTACGGTGTCGGGCGTGCCCGGCGCGCTCCGTGACCTCACCGAGCGGGAACGGGAGGTGCTCGTCCTCGTGGCCCGCGGCCTCTCGAACGAGGACATCGCCGCGACGCTCGTGGTCAGCCACGCGACGGTGAAGACCCACCTCAACCACATCCTGGGCAAGCTCGCGCTGCGGAGCCGCGCCCAGGCCGTCGTGGTGGCCTACGAGAGCGGTCTGGTCCGACCGGGCGAGGCGGGCTGACCGATCGCGTCCTCGAGCCGCAGCAGGCGGAGCGCGATCTCGAGCGTCAGCCAGTCCTCGCTCCGCACGTCGAGGCCCGAGACGGCCGAGATCCGCGTCAGGCGCTGGCGGAGCGTGTTCGGATGCACGTACAGCGCCTCGGCGGTGGCGCCGACGTGGCCGCGCCGCGCGAGCAGCTCCTCGAGGGTGCG
The DNA here is from genome assembly GCA_902806305.1 of uncultured Thermoleophilia bacterium. Taxonomy (GTDB): domain Bacteria; phylum Actinomycetota; class Thermoleophilia; order Gaiellales; family F1-60-MAGs149; genus CADCWC01. The sequence continues at coordinate 433 of CADCWC010000051.1, forward strand.
CGTGAGCTCCGTGCGACGCGCGCGGTCGTAGTCGCGCAGCCGCCGGAGCGCCGCCCGGTGCCGGTCCGGCGCGGCCGGGTCGGCCGTCGCGCCGAGCAGGTACTTGTACGGGCCGAGGTCGTCCCAGACGACGACGCCGGGCCCGTCGCGGAGCGCCGGGGCGGCCCGCGCCGCCTCGGCGGCCGAACGCAGGGCGACGGCGGCCGCGGTCGGTCCGACGAACGACGACGACACCCCGACGACGAGCGGCAGCGGCTCCGACGCCGGTCCGAGGGCCGCCCGGAGCTCGTCCGCCGTCCGGTCGGCGTCACCGCGCACGGGCACGAGTCCGCGACCGGTGTCGCCACGCCGGTCGAACATGACGCCCGGCAGGGCGGCCGTGATCGCCTCCTCGAAGCGCTCGATCGCGTCGAGCCGAGCCGCGTCGTCGCGGTCGTCGCCGCGCCAGGGCAGGGCGGCGACGGCCACGAGCTCCGCGCCCTGGTCCCAGCCGAGGCGGCGCGCACGCTCGCGGACGCCGTCGAGCCGGCCTGCGGCGAGGTCCGCGAGCAGGTCGCGGATCAGCGTGCGGTCGGTCAGCCGCTCGATCAGGTCGAGCTTCTTCAGGCCGATCGCCGCCTGCGCCGCGATGCCGCCCGCGAGGTCGCGGTCGGCGTCGTCGAAGGGCTCGCCGTCGTGCCGCGAGACGACGAGGCGCCCGAGCACGTCGCCGTCGGCGGCGAGGGTCACGGAGAGGGCGGGCGGGGCCGTCCGGCCCCGGGCCTCGCCGACCTCCACGCGGGCCTCGTCGGCCCGGAGCAGCACCTGCGCCACCTCCTCGACCGCGGGCAGGAGCTCCTCGACCCGACTCGCGCCCGCGGTGCGGACGCTCAGGTCGGCGAGCCGCTCGAGCGCCTCCACCCGCCGCCGCGCCGCGGCGTAGAGCCGCGCGTTCTCGACCGCGCCCGCGACCAGGGACGCGGCGTGGATGACGAACCGCGCGTCGTCCTCCGTCAGCGTCCGGGGCGCCAGCGAGTGGATGCCGATGACGCCGAAGACGGCCTCGTCCTTGCCGACGAGGGGCACGGAGACCATCGACTGGTAGCGCTCCTCCTCGAACTCCGGGAAGTACCGCGCCCGTGGGTCGGCCAGGGCGGCGTCGGGGAGGAAGACGGGTCGCCGATGCTCGGCCGCCCAGCCCGCCAGGCCCTCGCCCGGGCCGAGCACGGCCCGGCCGACGGCCTGCGCGTAGCGGTCGGAGGCGGCGCGGAGCACGAGCCGCCCGCCGCCCTCGACGAGCCACACGAAGCAGGACTGGGCCTGGGCGCCCTCGACGATCAGGCGTACGACCCCCCGCAGCACCTCGTCGAGGTCGACGCTCGAGGAGACGGTGCGGATGATCTGGTAGAGGATCGCGCGCTCGTCGGGCGGGGGACCGGAGCCATCGCCGGCCGTCGGCAGTCCGCCCTCGAGGTCCTCCGCCACGACGCTCCCGTCGGGCGCTCTCAGTGCGACACGGACGCCGCCGCCTTCTCCGGGACGAGCTGCTCCTCGGCGAAGCGCTCGAGACGGAACGGCTCGATCAGGTCGGGCACGCGCCCTGTGGCGGCGAGCTCGGCCATCGTCTCGCCGCACACCGGCGAGGCCTTGAACCCCCACGTGCCCCAGCCGGCGTCGAGCAGGAATCCGTCGACCTCGGTCCGGCCCATGATCGGCGAGAAGTCGGGCGTCATGTCACAGTAGCCCGTCCACTGCCGCTGGATCTTGAGGCGGGCCAGGAACGGCAGCAGGTCGAGGGCGCTCGCGCACGCGTGCTCGACGAACGAGAACGTCGACCGGGTCGAGTACGTCGTGTACGGCTCGATCTCGGCACCGACCAGGAACTCGCCGCGGTCCGTCTGCGACACGTAGACGTGGAGGTTGGCCGAGACGATGATCTTGTGCAGCATCGGCTTGACCGGCTCGGTCACGAACGCCTGCAGCGGGTGGTTCGTGATCGGCGTCTGCACGCCCGCGAGATCGCACACCTGCGTCGTCCAGCCCGCCACGGCGCAGATGACCTGCCCCGCGTCGATCGGGCCCTCGTTGGTCTCGACGCCGACGCACCGGCCGTTGCCGTTCGTGCGGATGCCCGTCACCTCGACGCCCTGGTGGATCGAGACGCCGGCGTGGTGGGCGCCGCTCGCGTAGCCCCAGACGACGGCGTCGTGGCGGATGACGCCGCCGGGCGGGTGGTAGAGCGCCGCCTGCACCGGATAGGCCACGTCCTCGGAGAGGTTCAGCTCGGGGCACAGCTCGTGGATCTCGTCGCGGAACACGAGCCGCGAGTTGACGCCCAGCCGCTGGTTGACCTCCGCCCGCTCGCGCTGCACGCGCACCGACGAGTCGGTGTGCGCCAGCGTCAGGTGGCCGAGCGTCGAGAGCATCATGTTGAAGTCGAGCTCGGCCGACAGCCCGCGGTAGAGCTCCATCGACCGCTCGTAGAAGGCGATGCCCTCGGGCGTGCGGTAGTTCGAGCGCAGGATCGTCGTGTTCCGCCCCGAGCCGCCCGC
>CADCWC010000052.1 GCA_902806305.1 uncultured Thermoleophilia bacterium
CGCCGGGACGTTCGTGCTGGTCGACGCCCTGCTCGACCGCAAGGTGGCGCGGCCGGAGGGGGACCAGCGTGAGGTCGTGGCCGGCGCGGCCTCGAGCGGCGTCGGCTGGGCGCTGCTCGCGGCGGTGACGCTCGACGGCGTGCCGGAGAACCTCGCGCTCGGCGTGTCGCTCGTCGAGGGCGGCGGCCTGGCGCTGCTCGTCGCGATCTTCGCGTCGAACCTCCCGGAGTCGCTCGTGGGGGCCGTCGAGATGCGCAAGGAGGGCCGCTCGGTGGGCGCCACCGTTCTCATCTGGACCGTCTGCGCGGTCATCCTGGCGGCAGCCGTGGTCGTCGGCCGGGCGGCGCTCGGCGGCGTCAGCGAGGACGCCCTCGCCGTCGCCCTCGCCTTCGCGGCGGGCGCCGTGCTCGCCTCGCTCGCCGACACGCTGATGCCGGAGGCGTTCGAGCACGGGCGGCCGTGGAACGCCTTTGCGACCGCGGCCGGATTCCTGCTCGCGTTCGTCCTGGCCGAGTAGCCGGGCGCTCGACGACCGCGGCGGGGGACGCACGCCGCGCCGCGCCCGTTCCGCCGTGGCGGGCGCGGCGTGCCCTCGTCCCTTCGCAGGCTCGGCCCGCGTGGACGTGCCACGCTCCTGCGGCGCCCGTGGACCTGCCCTTCACCACCAACTTCGTCGTGCTCTGCGCGGTCCAGGCGGTCGCGGTCCTCGCGCCGCGCCCGTCACCGGCCTGGGCGCGGGTCCGCGTGCGACCCGTCTGGGGCCTGCTGCCGCTGGCCGGGATCGGCGGCGTCGTGGTGTTCATGGGGAACGTCGACGGAGCGGCCGAGCGCGCCGTCGACCTCGCCGCCGTGGCCACGCCGCTGCTCGCGGTGCTCGGGCTCCTCGCGCTGCGCCTCCGACCGGCGGCGGTCGCCGTCCCACTCCTCTACTGGGTGGCGTGGCAGCACCCCGGCACGCGGGCGGCCGACCTGTCGGTCGACGCCCTGATCGTGATGGCGTGCGCCACGCTCGCCTGGGGGACGGGCATCATCGCCCCGCGCTGGGCGCTGGCCGTCGGGATCGTCATCACGACCGTCGTGGACGTCGTCCAGATCCTCAACCACGACCTCCAGCCCGTGGCCGAGGCGCTCAGCCGCGCCGAGCCGCCGCGCGGGCTGCCGCGCCTGCAGGAGGCCCGCTTCGCCGGCGCCTCGATGGGCTGGGGCGACGTCTACCTCGCCGGGCTGCTCGGCGTCCTCGCGGGCGCACGGCTCAGGCGCGCCGCGGTCGCAGGCGCCGTCCTCTTCGTCGTCGCGGTGCTCTACGGGTTCACGTTCCTCGTCCTCGACGTCATCCCGGCCACCGTCCCCGTGACGGCGGCCATGCTCGTCACCGCGCTCGTCGACCGGCGCTGGGGCGCGGGGCTCGTCCCGCCACGGCCTCGGACGCCGGCCCGGCGCGGTAGCCTCCGGGCACCCGCGAAGGAGTAGGAAGCACGATGGCCTCGAGCACGACGGTACGCGACGAACGACTGCTGATCGGCGGCGACTGGGTCGAGGCGGCGTCCGGGCGGCGCTTCGACGTCACCGACCCCGCCACCGGCGAGGTGGTCGGCAGCGTCCCGGACGCCGACGCGGGCGACGTGCGGCGGGCCGTCGACGCCGCCGAGGCGGCCCTGCCCGGGTGGCGGGCCACCCCGGCCGTCGAGCGGGCGCGGATCCTGCGCCGGGCGGCCGACCTGATGCTCGACCGGGCCGGCGAGATCGGCGCGCTGATGACGGCCGAGCAGGGCAAGCCGCTCGCCGAGGCCAAGGGAGAGGTCGCCTACGCGGCGGGCTTCCTGGAGTGGTTCTCGGGCGAGGCCGAGCGGATCTACGGGCAGGTCGTGCCGTCGACGAAGGCCGACAAGCGGATCCTCGTGCTGCGTCAGCCGGTCGGCGTCACGGCGGCGCTGACGCCCTGGAACTTCCCGGCGGCGATGCTCACCCGCAAGCTCGGTCCGGCCCTGGCCGCGGGCTGCACGAGCGTGGCCAAGCCCGCCGAGCTGACGCCGCTCACCGCGGTCGAGGTCTGCCGGGCGCTGATCGACGCCGGCCTGCCCGCGGGCGTCGTCAACCTGGTCACGACCGAGACGCCCGCGACCGTGTCGACCACGCTGCTCGCCGACGCCCGCGTGCGCAAGCTGTCGTTCACCGGGTCGACGCCCGTGGGCAAGGAGCTGATGCGCCTGGCGGCCGACAACCTGGCGCGGCTGAGTCTCGAGCTCGGCGGCCACGCGCCGTTCATCATCTTCGACGACGCCGACCTGCCGACCGCCGTCGACAGCCTGATCGCGTCGAAGTTCCGCAACGCCGGCCAGACCTGCGTCTGCGCGAACCGTGTCTACGTGCAACGCGGCGTCTACGACGAGGTGCTCGAGCGCGTCGCCGCGGCCGTCACGGCCCTGCAGGTCGGCCGCGGCACCGAGCCCGGCGTGACGATCGGTCCGCTGATCCACGAGCGCGCCGTCCGCAAGGTCGAGGCGCACGTCGACGACGCGGTCCGGCACGGCGCGCGGGTCGTCGTGGGCGGCGACCGGCTGACGGCCGGCGACCTGGCCGCGGGGCACTACTACGCCCCCACGCTGCTCGGCGACATCACGCCGGAGATGCTCATCTCACGGGAGGAGACGTTCGGGCCGGTCGCGGGGCTCCAGCCGTTCGACAGCGAGGAGGAGGCGATCGCGCTCGCGAACGACACGGTCTACGGCCTGGCCGCCTACTTCCACACGCGCGACTACGCCCGGCTGCTGCGCGTGGCGGAGCGACTCGAGTACGGCATCGTCGGCGCGAACGACGGCGTCCCGTCCACGCCGAACGCCCCGTTCGGCGGCGTGAAGGAGTCGGGCTTCGGCCGGGAGGGCGGCAGCGTCGGCATCGACGAGTACCTCGAGGTGAAGTACGTCTCGATCGGGGGCGTCGGCTCG
>CADCWC010000053.1 GCA_902806305.1 uncultured Thermoleophilia bacterium
TCGCGGCGGTCGTCGAGGCGGTCGCGACGCGGTCGCCCACCGCCGCCGGCGCGGCGATGCGCCGCCACCTCGACGCCGTCCGCGCGGCCGTCCCGAACTCCGGCCAGGAGCCGGGGTGAGCGTGCGCGCCGCGCTCTTCATCACCTGCCTGAACGACACGCTGTTCCCGCAGGCGGGCCGGGCCACGGTGACCGTGCTGGAACGGCTCGGCGTCGACGTGCGCTTCCCGGCCGACCAGACGTGCTGCGGGCAGATGCACGTCAACACCGGCTACCGCCCCGAGGCGACCGCGTTGCTGCGACGGTTCGTGCGGGTCTTCGCGCCCTACGAGCTCGTCGTCTCGCCGTCGGCGTCCTGCGTCGCCACGGTGCGCGAGCAGTACCCCCGGCTGGCGCGCGAGGCGGGTGACGCGCGCCTCGAGGACGAGGTCGACGCGCTCGTGCCGCGCGTGCTCGAGCTCTCCGAGCTGCTCGTCGACCGGCTGGGCGTCGAGGACGTCGGCGGTCGGTTCCCCCACCGCGTCACGTACCACCCGACCTGCCACTCGCTGCGCGGCCTCCGCCTCGGCACGAGACCGCAGCGACTGCTCCGGGCCGTGGGCGGACTCGACCTGGTCGACCTGCCCGACGCCACGGAGTGCTGCGGGTTCGGCGGGACGTTCGCGGTCAAGAACGCGGCCACCTCGACGGCGATGGTGGCCGACAAGGCGGCGGCCGTGCGCTCCACCGGCGCCGAGGTCCTCGTGGCGGCCGACACGTCGTGCCTGATGCAGATCGGCGGGGTGCTGCGGCGCGACCGGGTCCCCGTCCGCACGCTGCACCTGGCCGAGGTCCTGGCGTCGGGCGGCGGGTCGCAGTGAGCAACGTCGCCTTCGACGACCGCCGGCCCTTCCCCGAGGCGGCGCCCGCCGGGCTCGCGGACGCCCGCCAGCGCCGGAACCTCCGCCGCGCCACGACCACCATCCGCGCGAAGCGGGACGCCGTGGTCGCCGAGCGGGACGACTGGGAGGCGCTCCGGCGGGCGGGGGAGGCCATCAAGCGCCGGACCCTCCGGCATCTGGACGAGCACCTGGTCGCGTTCGAGGCGGCCGTCCAGGCGGCGGGCGGCACGGTGCACTGGGCCCGCGACGCGGCCGAGGCGATCGCGCTGATCGGCGATCTCGTCGACGCGGCAGGCGCCCGCGAGGTGGTCAAGGTGAAGTCGCTCGCGACCGACGAGATCGGCCTGAACGCGGCGCTCGAGGCCCGGGGCGTCCGGGCCCTCGAGACGGATCTCGCCGAGCTGATCGTCCAGCTCGCCGAGGAGCCGCCCTCCCACATCGTCGTGCCCGCCGTGCACAAGAACCGCCGCGAGATCCGGGACCTGTTCCGTCGGGCCTTCGACGACGCGGAGCTGAGCGACGAGCCGGAGGCGCTCGCCGAGGCGGCGCGACGGTTCCTGCGCGAGCGCTTCCTCCGCGCCGACGTGGCGATCAGCGGCGCGAACTTCGGCGTGGCGGAAACGGGCGCGGTCGCCGTCGTCGAGTCCGAGGGCAACGGCCGGATGTGCCTGACGTTGCCCCGCGTGCTGATCACGGTGATGGGCCTCGAGAAGCTCGTGCCGACGTGGCAGGACCTGGAGGTCTTCCTCCAGCTGCTGCCGCGCTCGTCGACCGGCGAGCGGATGAACCCGTACACCTCGATGTGGACGGGCGTCACGCCCGGCGACGGGCCCGAGGAGTTCCACGTCGTGCTGCTCGACAACGGCCGCACCCGCGTGTTCGCCGACCCCGTCGGTCGCCAGGCGCTCAGCTGCATCCGCTGCGGCGCGTGCCTCAACGTCTGCCCGGTCTACACGCGGACCGGCGGCTACGCGTACCGGTCGGTCTACCCGGGGCCGATCGGGGCGATCCTGACGCCGCAGCTCGAGGGCCTGCACGGCCGTGGGTCGCTGCCGAGCGCCTCGTCGCTGTGCGGGGCCTGCTTCGAGGTCTGCCCCGTGCGGATCGACATCCCGGAGGTGCTCGTCCACCTGCGCGGGCGGGTCGTCGAGGAGACCGTGCGGCCGCCAGGGCGGCGCTCGGCGGAGGCCGCGCTGCTCGGACTCGTCGCCTGGGGGTTCCGCGAACGCGGCCGCTACCAGCTCGGCCAGCGCCTCCTGCGCCTGGGCGGGCCGCTGCTGCGGCACCGACGGCTCGCGTCGCTCGTCCCCGGACCCCTGCGCGGCTGGACCTCGTCGCGCGACCTGCCGCCCGTGCCCGAGGAGAGCTTCCGCGACTGGTGGCGACGCCGGTGAACGCGCGCGCCGACATCCTCCGTCGGGTGCGGGGCGCGCTCGCCGACGTGCCCGGTCTCGAGCGGCCCGCCGACGTGCCCGTGGCCCGCGACTACCGCCGCCGGGACACGGCGGGCGACCCCGGCGGCCGCTTCCTGAACCGCGTGGCGGCCTACCGGGCCGGCGCGCACCGCTCGACCCCCGAGGCCGTGCAGGCCACGATCGCCCGCCTCCTCGACGGGCACGGCGCCCGCCGGGTAGCCGTGCCGGACGGGCTGCCCGGGACGTGGTGCGCGGCGGTCCCGGAACCGGTCCGCGACGGGCCGCTCACCGTCGCGGAGCTCGACCGGGTGGACGGCGTCCTGACGGGGTGCGCCGTCGCGATCGCCGACACCGGCACGGTCGTGCTGGCGGGCGGACCGGGACAGGGGCGCCGGGCCCTGACGCTCCTGCCCGACCTGCACGTGTGCGTCGTCGGCGGGGAGCAGGTCGTGGGAACGGTCCCCGAGGCCCTCGAGCGGCTGGCGGCGCTCGGCCTCGCCGGCGCGCCGCTGACGCTCGTGTCGGGGCCGTCCGCGACCTCGGACATCGAGATGAGCCGCGTCGAGGGCGTCCACGGTCCGCGACGCCTCGAGGTCGTGCTCGTCGGGGCGGAGGCGGCCGTCAGCCCCGACGCGGGGCCCGGCGC
>CADCWC010000054.1 GCA_902806305.1 uncultured Thermoleophilia bacterium
GCGACCAGCAGGCGGTCGGCGATCGACTCGGAGTCGGCCAGGAGGGCGAGCAGGAGATGGGGCGCCGTCAGCTCGGGATTGCCCGCGGCGCGCGCCCGCTCGGAGGCGGCGGCCACGGCCTCGGAGGCTTTGACGGTCAGTCGGGAGAAGTCCATGGGGAGGTCACCTCTTTCACGGGTGCAATGGCAGTTCGGACGTGGACGGTGGTCGGGACGACCCCGCGGTGCGACGCACCACGGCGCCGCCCGGGGGCCGGTAGAGGACGAGCTCGCGACGGTAGGAGCGGTGCACGTCGTCGAGATCGCGACGCCTGCGCTCGGCGGCTTCCTCGAGGGCCGCCTCGAGCTCGGCGATGCGGCGGGACCGGCGGGCCAGCTCGTCCTCGAGCTCGAGCGCGTACTCGGCGCCCTGGAGGGACAGGCCGAGGCCGCCGGAGAGCTCGGTCACGCGCCGGACACGGGCGAGGTCGACGTCGGAGTAGAGGCGGGTGCCGCCGGAGGTGCGGCGCGGCCGGACGATGCCGCGCGACTCGTACATGCGGAGCGTCTGCGGATGGACCTGCAGGAGGGCCGCCGCCACGCCGATCATGTACTTGGGCGTGCTGTCGAGGGTGCGCGTGCGCTCGCTGCGCGTGGTGCCGGTCTCCGCTCTCATCGGAAGAGCTCCGCGCGGGCGTCGGCGCCGCCGTCGAGGTTCGCGTAGCGCTCCAGGGCCTCGCGCTGCGCCCGGGTCAGATCGCCCGGTACCTGGAGGCGCAGGCGGACCAGCAGGTCGCCCGAGCCGTCCGACCGTGGGGCGCCGTGGCCGCGCACGCGCAGCGTCCGCCCGTCGCCCGAGCCCTCCGGCACGCGGACACGAACCCGCCCGCCCGTCGGCGTCGGAACCTCGATCTCGGCGCCGAGCGCGGCCTCCGGGAACGTGATCGGCACCTCGACGGTGAAGTCGTCGCCGCGCCGCACGAAGAGGCCCGACGGCGCCACGTTGACCCGCACGTAGAGGTCGCCCGGCGGGCCGCCTGCGAGCCCGTCGCCGCCGCGTCCCGGCAGCCGGATGCGGGCGCCGTCCTTCACCCCGGCGGGAATGCGGATGGTGTACCGCTTCGTCCGCCGGACGCGGCCTCGGCCCGTGCACGTGTGGCACGGGTGCTCGACGATCGTCCCCTCGCCGCCGCAGCGCGGACAGGTCTCCGACATCGAGAAGAAGCCCTGGTTGCGGGTGCGGACGCCACGGCCCTCGCACTCCGGACAGACGGTCGGCGAGGTGCCGGGCTCGGCCCGTGAGCCGTGACAGGTCGCGCAGGTCACGTCGCGCTCGACCGGGATGGTCAGCTGCGCACCGCTCAGCGCGTCGTCGAAGGAGAGGTTGACCGACGTCTCGAGGTCGGCGCCGCGCTCCGGTCGCGGTCGTCCGCCGCCCGAGCCGGGCGCGGCGCCGCCACGGACGCGCCCGAACAGGTCGGACAGGAAGTCCGTCATGTCGACGCCCGCGTCCCGGGCGTAGTCCCGGAAGGCGCCTGGATCGAAGCCGCCGCCGCGCAGCCCGCCGCCCGCCCCGAACTGGTCGTAGGCCTTGCGCTTCTCGGGGTCGGAGAGGATGTCGTGCGCCTCCCCGACCTCCTTGAAGCGCTCCTCGGCCGACGGGTCGCCCGGGTTGCGGTCCGGGTGGTACTGCCGCGCCAGCTTGCGGTAGGCCTTCTTGATCTCGTCGTCCGTGGCGTTCTTCCGGACGCCGAGGACCTCGTAGAAGTCTCGGACAGCGGCCACGGTCGTCAGTCCTTCGGGGCGGCGACGACGACGCGCGCGGGCCGCACGACGCGATCGCCCAGCTGGAAGCCCTTCTGCACGACCTGGATGACCGTGCCCTCGGGGGCGTCGGAGGGCTGGGAGAGGAGCGCCTCGTGCCGGTGCGGGTCGAAGGCCTCGCCGTCCGGCTCGATCGCCACGACGCCCTCACGCTCGAGGATCGAGCGCAGGGAGCGATGCACGAGCTCGACGCCCTTCGCCACCTGCGCCTCGTCGTGGGCCACGAAGGCCTCGAGGGCCCGCTCCAGGTCGTCGTGGACGGGCAGGAGCTCCTTCACCAGGCGCTCGGTGGCCCGCTCGGTGATGGCGAGCTGCTCGCGGGCCATGCGCTTCTTGTAGTTCGCGAACTCGGCCGAGACGCGCCGGAGCTGCTCGAGGTAGTCGTCGCGCTCCGAGAGCGCCGTCTCGAGTCGGTCCTCGTCGGTCGTCGCCTCGCCCTCGGACGTGGCCGCGCCGTCGGTCGCGCCGACCTCGACCGGCTCGACGACGGGCGAGCCGTCGCCGGAGGCCTCGGCCTCCGGCGACGTGCCCGCTGCGGTCCGGGGCGTGTTCTGGTCCTCGCCCATCTGCTACGCCCGCGTCGCGGGGTCGGGGTCGACGATCTCGGCGTCCTCGATGATCTCGTCGTCCGAGCCACCGTCGCCCGCCGCGGCGCTGCCGCCGTCGCCGCCGTCCTGGGCCTGCGCCTGGGCGTAGACCGCCTCGGCCAGCTTGTAGGACGCCTCGGTCACCGCCTGGCTCCGCTGGCGGATGGTGCCCGCGTCGCCCGTCTCGAGGGTGGACCGCAGGTCGGCCAGGGCCGTCTCGATCTGCGACCGCGTGGCCTCGTCGACCCGGTCGCCGTGGTCTGAGAGGGACTTCTCGGTGGTGAAGATCAGGTGCTCGGCCGAGTTCTTGGCGTCGACCAGGTCCTTGGCCTGCCGGTCCTCCTCGGCGTGCACCTCGGCGTCGCGCACCATCCGCTGGATCTCGTCCTCGGCGAGGCCCGAGCCGCCCTCGATGCGGATCTGCTGCTCGTTGCCCGTGCCGCGGTCCTTGGCGGTGACGTTGAGGATGCCGTTCGCGTCGATGTCGAACGTGACCTCGATCTGCGGCATGCCGCGCGGCGCGGGCGGGATGCCCATCAGCTGGAACTT
>CADCWC010000055.1 GCA_902806305.1 uncultured Thermoleophilia bacterium
CCACCCCGACGTCGACGACGCGATCGTCTCCCGCGTCCAGCAGGCCGTCCTGGGCGGCATGGGCCTCGTGGTCCTGCACTCGGGCCACGAGGCCAAGGTCTTCCAGCGCCTGCTCGGCACGTCCTGCTCGCTGCGCTGGCGCGACAGCGGCGACCGGGAGCTCATCTGGACGGTGAACCCCGCCCACCCGATCGCGGAGGGCGTCCCGCAGCCCATCGTCATCGACGCCCACGAGATGTACGGCGAGCACTTCGACATCCCCGCGCCCGACGAGCTCGTGTTCATCTCGTCGTTCGCCGGCGGCGAGGTCTTCCGCGGCGGCTGCTGCTTCCACCGCGGGCGCGGGCGGATCTTCTACTTCTCGCCGGGCGACCAGGAGTACCCGATCTACCACCACCCCGACGTCCGGCGGGTCATCGCCAACGGCGTGCGCTGGGCGGCGCCCAGCCCCGGTCGCCAGGGACACGCCGCGCCGAGCCGGGAAGCGCCCACCTCCGCGCACGCGGACGCGGAGGCGGGCGCGTGACCCCCGCGCGCTGGCAGACCATCACGGGACCCGAGCCCCTGCGCGGCGTCGTCGTCGGCGCCGGCAAGCTCGGCCCGTTCTGGGCGCTCGAGCTGCTCGAGCAGCCCGACACGGAGCTCGCGGGATGGGTCGACGTCGACGCGGCCCGCCTGCGGGCGAAGGCCGCGGAGCTCGGCGTCCCCGACATCCCGATGGGCACCGACCTCGACGCCATGCTCGACGCCCAGCGGCCGGACTTCGTCGTCAACGTCGCGCCGCCGACCGCCCATCACGCGATCACCCTGAACGCGCTGGGGCGCGGCATCGCCGTCCTGAGCGAGAAGCCGCTGGCCGCCACCCTCGCCGAGGCGGTCGAGATGGTCGAGGCCGCCGACGCGGCGGACCGCCTGTTCATGGTCTCCCAGAACCGGCGCTACATGCCCGAGCTCATCGCCTTCCGGGACACCGTCGCGCGCCTGGGCCGCCTCTCCGAGCTGACGTGCGACTTCTTCATCGCCCACCGCGAGCGGGCGGCGGAGTTCCTCTTCGCCTTCCCCCAGCCGCTGCTGCTCGACATGGCGATCCACCTCTTCGACGGCGCGCGCGCGATCACGGGCGCCGACCCCCTGTCGGTGTACTGCGACGCCTACAACCCCCCGTACTCGTGGTACGACGGCCCGGCGTCGGCGCACGCGATCTTCCGCATGTCCGGCGGCCTGCGCTTCGCCTTCACGGGGAACTGGGCGGCCGACGGCTTTCAGACCTCGTGGACGGGAACGTGGCGCGCGGTCGGCGAGCACGGGAGCGCCATCTGGGAGGGCGACCACGAGATCCCGCACGTGGAGCCGGGCCCGGGCAAGACGATCACGGCCGCCGTGCCGATCCTCATCCCCCCGAACGAGCTGCGCTTCAAGGGCCTGCAGGCCTCCCTCGCCGAGTTCGTCTCCGCGCTGCGTATCGGGACCACGCCGCAGGGCGAGGCCCACGACAACATCCAGAGCCTGGCGATGTGCCACGCCGCGGTGGCCTCCGCGGAGCTCGGCGCGCCCGTGCCCGTGACCGCCTTCAGCACGGGCCTGGGCGCGGCCGCGTAGCGGGCTACGGCAGCCCCGCGTGCGGGACCTCCACCGAGGTCGTCAGCAGCTGCGCCTCGGCGGCGGCGCTGCGTGCCTCCTCGGAGAAGTCGGGCGCCGCGCACGCCAGGAGCGTGCGCCCGTCCTCGCCGCCCAGGCCGCACGCGAAGACCCCGAGCCCCTCCGGCATCGCCACCTCCTCGACGACGTCGCCGGCCGGCGAGATCCTCCACACCGCCGCCCCGACGCCGTTGGCCGCCCAGACGTGGCCCTCGGCGTCGAGCGCGATTCCGTCGGGCGCGAACTGCAGGCCGGCGACCATGCTCCCGAGGTCGCTCGGCTTCGGCACGGGCCGCGGCTCGGAGAACGTCCGGCGCCCGGTGAGCCTGCCGTTCTCGCCGATGTCGAACGCGGTCAGCCGGCCGCCGAACGTCTCGGCGACGATGAGCCGGCCGTCGTCCGTGATGACCATGCCGTTGGGGAACCAGAGGTCCTCGGCGGCGACGGACGCCGTCCCGTCCGGCGCGATGCGCACGAGCACCGTCGAAGCCGGACGCTCGCCGGCCATGAGGTCGAAGCCGAAGTTGCCGGCGTAGGCGCCCCCCGTCCGGTCGACCACCATGTCGTTGAGGTGGCCCGTGATCAGCTCGCCCACGTCGGCGTGGACGCTCACGGCGCCGTCCAGCCCCCGGCGCAGCACCCGGTGGTCCTTCATCGAGACGACGAGCAGGTCGCCGTCGGGCAGCCAGCCCAGGCCGGAGGGCTGGCCCTCGACCTCCAGGACGAGCTCCTCCGTGCCGTCGGACGTGTAGGCGAAGACCCCGTGGCGGTAGAAGTCCACGGCCCACCAGCGCCCGTCGTGCCAGCGGGGGCACTCGAAGTAGTTGCCGCCCTCGCGCAGGGCGGTCCACGTGCGGGTCATGCGAGTCTCCTGTCGGTCGTCCCCACGCCTCCGGGGCGCAGGGTGAGCAGCTCCACGCCGTCCTCGCGCCCCACGAGCACCCGCAGGTCGGCCGCGGGCGGGAAGAGGCCGTGCCCGACGACGCCGGGGGTCGCCTCGAGCCGGGCCGCGAGCGCGGCGGGGTCGTCGATCGGGACGTGCAGGTCGGCGATGATCCCGCCGTCCGGGGACGGCGGGGCGCCCTCGCGCAGGCGCGCGCCCGGCAGCCCGCGCAGCGTCGCGGCAAGCCCGTAGGCCAGCAGCTCGAGCGGCACCGCGCGGCGCAGCGCGGGGACGACCTTCTCCTCGGAGACGATCACGACGAAGCGCGCGGCGGCGTCCGCGGCGATCCGCTCGCGCACGTGCGCGCCGCCGCCGCCCTTGACGAGCCAGCCGTCCGGCGCCACCTCGTCGGC
>CADCWC010000056.1 GCA_902806305.1 uncultured Thermoleophilia bacterium
GCCGGCTGCCGGCTCCCTCGTCTAGCCACGTAGAGGGGCTGAGTGAGGAAGCCGGCAGCCGGTAGCCGGGACGGCGGCTCACCGCCCACGGCCCACCGCCACACGCCGCCACGTTCCGCCCCCCGCCGCACTCCCCCGATCCCGCGCGTCCTCGCAGAACGCGGCACATTCCGCAGAACACGCGGGGGAAATTAGACTTCACGCGGAGCGCCGACGCCGCAACCGCCTAACGCGGAACGAGTTACGACGTCGCCCCTCGCTGGCAGGGGCGTTGCCTTAGAGGCGCCCGGACGAGCCGCGGGTACGACGAAGTGATAGCCGGCGCGGCGGTGTGACCTAGCGAGCTCGACCATCGTCTAACCGGCGTACAACGCACCGCGGCTCCTCCGCTGCACGCACCACCCCTCACACATCGGAGATCCCGAATGTTCCGCAACACCAAGCGCAAGGGCTTCACGCTGATCGAGCTCCTGATCGTCGTCGTGATCATCGGCATTCTCGCCGCGATCGCGATCCCGAAGTTCGCGAACACGAAGGACAAGGCCAAGCTCGCGTCGGTGAAGTCGGACGTGCGCAACATGATGAACACGATGGAGGGCCTCGCCTCGAACACGAACGGCGTGTTCACCGCTCCGGCGACGACGGACTACAACCTCACGCCGGGCAACGCCCTCGTCGGTGATATCGAGATCGCGACGGGCGGCAACGGCTACTCGCTCACGATCCAGAACGAGTCGATCTCGTCGGGCGTCAAGCAGTGCAGCGTGTCGGTCGGCGGCACGACCGACGCGGCGCTGGACGGCGTCGTGACCTGCGCGGCTCCGACCCCGTAATCTCGCGGTCCTTGTACGCGGCGGCGGGGCGGCTCCTGACGGAGCCGCCCCGCTGTCGTTTTGCCAACCGCAGAGCTCGCTCGTCTTCGGTGTGCTGCTCCTCGAGCGAACGCCGCGCCGGCTCCGGCGCGCGGCCACCATGTGAGCCAACCCGAGCACCCCATGCCCCACACCTTCGTCTTGCGCCAGCTGCATCGAGCACCGCGACGGCAACACGACGTCCCTCGCGGCTTCTCGCTGATCGAGCTGCTCACGGTGCTCGTGATCATCGGCGTCACCACCGCGATGGCCTTCCCGAGGCTGCGCGCCGCCGGCCAGGACGCCGCCGTGCGCGGCGCCGAGGCCGCGCTCGTCGCCAGCGTGTCGCGCACGCGAGCCGCCGCGATCCAGCGTGGGCGGCCGGCCCGGCTCTACTTCGGCGGGAACCGGGCGTGGACGGCGGTCGTCGCGCCCAACGGCGACACGACCCACGTCGGCGCGCCGACCAACCTGGCGGGATTGTTCCAGGTCACGGCGGCGGTGACGCCGGTGGAGAACGACTACGTCCAGTTCGACGCCCGGGGCGTGGGGATCCCCTCCGGCGCCGTGGGGACCGCGGTACGGGTCGATCTCACGCGAAGCGCCGGGCACGTGGGCCGCTTCTGCGTGACGCGCTTCGGGCGCGTGTTACGCGGCGCCGTCCTCGCCGCGGGGTGCGGGGCATGAGCACGCCGACGCGGGTCCGACGGGCGCCGACACCGCGCCGCGGCTTCACGATCGTCGAGGTGCTCGTCGCCGTGATGATCCTCTCGGTCGGCGTGCTCGCCCTCGCGAGCACCGCCGCGCTCACCGGGCGGCAGATCGGCGAGGGCGCCGTGCGCGGCCGCGCGGCCACCCTCGCGCTCTCGCGCTTCGAGGTGATCGCGGCGCGCGGCGCGGCCGGCTGCAACGCGATCGTGCCCGTGGGCGGCAGCGTCGCCCGCGACTCGACGCTGCGCGGCATCCGGGAGCGGTGGACGATCACGCGCCCGGTGAACAACGGCACGGTGGTCGTCGTCGACACGATCACGCTCCCGCGCGTCGCCGGCACCCTCAACTTCGCGAGCGTGGTCCGATGCAACTAGCCACGATTGGGCCGCGCCGTCGCGGCTTCACCCTCGTCGAGCTCCTCATCGCGCTCGTGCTCGTCGGCATCGTCGGCGCGAGCGTCATCACGGTGCTGATCAAGCAACAGCGCTTCTACCGCTCCACGGGCGACATGGTCGAGACGCGCAGTCAGATTCGCCAGGCGCTCTCCGCGCTACCGTCCGACCTGCGCTCGGTGTCGTCGGCCGCCGGCGACATCGTGGACATGTCGGCGACGTCGATCGACTTCTGGGCGACGATCGGCAGCGGCATCGTCTGCCAGGCATCGTTGCCGGGCGCGGGCGGCCTGCAGGACGTCTACCTCCTCCCGCTCGGGTCGGAGACGGCGCGATTCACGAGCTGGGTGAGCGAGCCGAAGGCGGGCGACCGGATCGCCGTCTTCGACCAGACGGCGATCAACTTCACGGCGCCGCTCGCGCTGGAGCCGGTCGGGGGAGGCGTCGTCACCATGACTCCGCCGGCCGTGGCCTGCCCGGCGAGCCCCTTCCTGACGCTCGCCGAGAATCTGCTCGACCGCCCGCGGCTCCAGGTCAACGTCACCGGCGCGACGCCGGCGGCCGCGGGGATGCCGGTGCGCATCCTCCGCCACGTGCGCTACAACCTCGAGCAGGCCCCCGACGACGGCCAGTGGTACCTCGCGTACCGCGACTTCGGAACGAACGGGCTCACCCCGCAGGACCCGCAGATCATGAGCGGGCCCTATCAGGGGCCCGAGGCCGACGGCTCCACCGGGCTCGCGTTCGCCTACTTCGACGCGAACGGCAACGCGCTCCCGTTCACCGCGCGGACGCAGGTCGCGCGGATCGAGGTCGTGGTCCGCGCGCTCACCCGCGGCAGCACGCCCGGCAGCGGCTCGACGCGCGCCGACGGCCGCCTCGCCGACTCCGACCGGCTCATCGTCGGCCTGCGCAACTAACTCCCAACCCGAGGGCGACCCGATGCCCGCCGCACCAAGCCGGTCCCGGCTC
>CADCWC010000057.1 GCA_902806305.1 uncultured Thermoleophilia bacterium
GTCCTTGGCCGCACTGCTCGGCGGGAACACGGTGGTCGCCAAGCCGTCGCCGACGACGTCGGGCGTCGCCGTCGCCCTGGGCGAGGTGCTGCTCGAGGCCGGCCTGCCGGCGGGCGCGTTCAACGTCGTGCTCGGCGGTGACGACGTGGGGCGGGCCCTCGTGGGAGCACGCGATCTCGACGGCATGGTGTTCACGGGGTCCTACGCGGTCGGCCAGTCGATCGCGAGCCGGTTCCTGGCCGACCCGGGCTACGCGCGGCCGTGCATCGTCGAGATGGGCGGCAAGAACCCGGCCATCGTCACGCCCTCGGCCGACCTCGCCGTCGCGGCCTCCGGCATCCTGCGGTCGGCGTTCGGCCTGAGCGGCCAGAAGTGCTCGGCCTGCTCGCGCGTCCTCGTCCACCGCGACGTGCACGACGATCTGCTAGCCCTGCTCGTGGACGGCGCGGCCGAGTGGCACGTCGCCGACCCCGTCGATCCGGCCTGCCGCCTCGGGCCGGTCCACACGCAGGCTGCCCACGCGCGCTTCGGCGAGGCGGCCGCGATGGCGGCGCGCGACGGCGC
This sequence comes from uncultured Thermoleophilia bacterium, assembly GCA_902806305.1. GTDB lineage: Bacteria > Actinomycetota > Thermoleophilia > Gaiellales > F1-60-MAGs149 > CADCWC01. Next base: position 565 of record CADCWC010000057.1, read on the forward strand.
GATCGCGTTCGGCGGGACCGTGCTGCCGGAGGTCGGCGACGGCTGGTTCGTCCAGCCGACGATCGTGGCCGACCTGCCGCACGGCCATCACCTCGTGCGGGAGGAGCAGTTCCTCCCGCTGCTCGTCGTCGAGCGCGTCGACTCCCTCGACGACGCCCTGCGGCGCGCGAACGACCAGGTCTACGGCCTCACGGCGGGCTTCTTCGGCGCCGACGACGGGGAGATCGAGGCCTTTCTGGACGGGATCGAGGCGGGCACGGTGTTCGTCAACCGGGCGGCGGGCGCCACCAGCGGCGGCTGGCCGGGACAGCAGTCGTACGTCGGGTGGAAGGGCTCCGGCTCGACGAGCCGCGGCGCGCTCGGGCCGCGCTACGTCGGGCAGTTCCTCCGCGAGCAGGGACGGAACGTCGTCGGTCGTGACTGAGGCGTGTCAAGCGGAGCGCGGCGTGACGGCGTCGCCGACCGCGACCGTGCCCGGCGTGACGACCTCGGCGTAGACCCCGAGCGGCAGGGCCACGCCGTCGAGCTTCCGGCGGTAGGCGGCGAGCGCGGCCAGCGTGTCGACGTCGCGCTCGCCCGAGCTCGGGTCGCGGGTGGTGGCGACGCAGCGGGGCACCCGGTCGACGACCCGGAGGACGGCGCTCCCCACGGCCAGCTCCCGACCGATCCAGGTCTCCTCCTCGTACGGCTCGAGGCCGTCGAGCTCGAGCGTCATGCGGAAGCGTCGGCCGTCCAGGTCGGGTCGGTCCACGCGACGGCCGAGGTCGCGGATCGAGGCGGCCGAGATCACCGTCAGCGGGTGGACGTCCTGCGCCGCGCCCGGCCGGTCCGTCTTGACGAGCCGGAGCGGCGTGCCCGCGACCGCGGAGAGCGGGGCGGCCCACGGTCCGACGACGACCCGGCCGGTCCGGCGGCCGCGGAAGAAGATGCTCTCGATCGGCTCGGCGAGCTCCACCCGGTCCTCGACCACGGTCCCGTCGGGCAGCGTCAGCGCGAGCACGTCCTGCTCGGGCCGGTAGGCGGCTCGGACGGTGGCGAGCGGGCCGCACTGGGGCGCCGAGTGCTTGCGCGCCTCGGCGTCGACGAGGACGAAGCGGCGGTCCTCCTCCACGCCCGCGGCCGTGACCCGGACCTCCTCCGGGTGGGCGAGCGCGAGCCCCTTGACCGGCGTCGTCGACAGGAGGCGGAGCGTCGGTCGGGCCACGGCCGTAGGGTGCCACGGGCCCGGGCGGCGGGCGAGTCGATGACCCGAGGAGACAGCCCATGATCCGTGACGTCCGCGTGACGCCGCTCCTGATGCCCCTGCGCGTGCCGTACGTGTGGGCGCAGGGCGTGGCGGAGCACTTCGTCGTCAACCTGGTCGAGATCGAGGACGACGAGGGCCGCTGCGGGGTCGGCGAGAGCACGACGGCGCCGGACGCGGCGGCGCTCGCGCAGGTCATGCGTGGACTCGCGACGCACTTCGTCGGACGGTCGCCGTTCGAGGTCAACGTGCTCTGCCGCGAGGCGTTCCAGGTGCACTTCAAGGCCTGGGGTGCCAACAACCCACGCTTCGGCAACCAGCTGCTCGCAGGCCTCGAGATGGCGCTGTGGGATCTGGCGGGCAAGGTGACGGGCCGGCCGGTCTTCGACCTGTTCGGCGGGGCGCAGCGCGCCGCCGTCGGCTACTTCCACTTCCTGCAGGGCGGCACGGTCGAGGAGCTCGTCGCCGACGCGGAGCGGGCGGTGGCGGCGGGCGCGCCGCTCTTCTACCTCAAGGTCGGCCTCGGCGAGCGCTACGACGTGGAGGCCACGGCGGCGGTCCGCTCGGTGATCGGCGACGCCTCGCTGCGCCTCGACGCGAACGAGGCCTGGGACGTGGCCACGGCGATCCGGATGATCCGCAAGCTGGAGCAGTTCGATCCGGACTTCGTCGAGCAGCCGACGCCGAGCGGGTCGATCGTCGCCCTGGCCCAGGTGCGCGCCGCGGTCGGCGTGCCGATCGCCGCCGACCAGGCCGTGTTCACGGTCAACGACGTCTACGAGGTCTGCCGGACGAAGGCGGCCGACGTCATCGTCATCGGGCCGCGGGAGATGGGCGGCCTGCAGCCGATGGTCAAGGCGGCGGCGATCGCCGAGGCGGCGGGCCTCAAGATCTGCATCCACAGCTCGTTCAGCGCGGGCATCACGACGTGCGCGGAGCACCAGATCGGACGCTTCCTGCCGAACCTCGACCACGGCAACCAGATCATGTGGCAGCTGCTCCGGGACAACATCGTGGCGCAGCCGGATCTGACGCCGGAGCGGGGCCTGCTGTCGCTGCCCGCGGCGCCGGGCCTCGGCGCCGAGCTCGACCGGGACGCCGTCGAGGCGGACGGC
>CADCWC010000058.1 GCA_902806305.1 uncultured Thermoleophilia bacterium
GACGCTGCAGTTCCTGACCGGCGGCAGCTACGACGCGGCGACGGCGCTCTTCACGGCGCCCAGCGGACGCGAGAAGCACATGGTGGCGACGGACCACCTCGAGTCGCCGCTGCTCCGCGGCCTCACCCACGAGGACCTGTTCGACATCATCGTCCGCCACGAGCTGCACTTCGACCAGGCGAGACAGACGGGCATCGTGTTCCACATGCTGAGCGCGCTGACCGAGCACGGCCGTACCGGTCTGACCGCGGTGGGGGACAGCCCGCAGGGGGCGGACGCGCTGTACCGGCGCGCCGAGCGAACGCTGCTCGACGAGGCCGGACTGGCGCTCGTCGCGCCGGCCCTGCCACCGCTCTGATCCGCCGGGTCGACGTGGCCTCATGGACGACCGGCCGTGCGTGAGCGGCGCCACGCGCACCGGAGGTCCGAGCGCCGGTTCAATCCAGATGCCGTCGCGCGTTCGGCCGCAGCCGGCCTCGATCGACGTCCCTGCGCGACCGACCCGTCGTAGACGCCGCACAGAAGCCGTCCACCGTCGTCGACGCGGCGAGCGGCCGTGCGGCTCAGTCGACGTGCATGACCACCTTGCCCGCGACCGTGCGGTCGAGGAGCGCCTGCACCTGCTCGCCCGCCTCCCGCCAGCTCGCCTCGCGCTCGATGGAGGGGTCGAGCTTGCCGGCGGCCACGAGCCCGGCGAGGATCGTCAGCAGGCGGGTGCCGCGGTTCGCGCTCCGGCGGAGCTCCGGGAAGACGAGCAGACCACGCAGGACGGCGCCGGGCGCGCGGCCGAACAGGGCGCGCGTCGGGAAGGTCGTCTCGGTCTCCGTCGAGGCGAAGGAGACGATCGTGCCGTCGGGCGCGACATGCTGGATCGCCTGGCCGAGCGTGGCGCCGCCGACGCCCTCGACGACCGTGTCGAAGTCGCCGTCGAGCTCGGTCACGACGGCGTCCGCTCCGAGCGCGAGGAGCGCCGCGCCCTGCGCGCCCTCCCGCACCAGCGCCGTCACGTGCGCCTGGCCCAGCGCCGCCAGCTGGATCGCAAAGCGGCCCACACCGCCGTTCGCCCCGGTCACGAGCACCCGCCGGCCGACCTGCCGGCCCCCGAGCTCCAGCGCCAGCAGCGCCGTCATGCCCGCCACGGGCAGCGTCGCGGCCTGGGCGAACGACACGGCGTCCGGCAGCGGCGCCAGGACCGCGGTCGGCACGGCGACCCGCTGGGCCCACGCTCCACGGTCGACCAGGCCCACGACGCGCGTCCCGGCGGCCGGCCCCGAGCCGTCGGCCGCGAGCGCCTCGACGACGCCCGCGACGTCCCAGCCCGTCACGGCGCCGGGCTGCATCGTCCGCAGGCGGGCCGACTCGCCGCGGTTCAGGGAGAAGGCCCGGACGGACACGAGGGCCTCGCCCGGCAGCGCCGTCGGATCGGCGACCTCCGTGAGGGCGACGTGCGGGGCGGCGGCGGCGGCGGTGAGGGCGAGCATGCCCGACAGTCTGCGCGGGGTCCCCGCCCCGGCGAGCCGGCACGCGTCAACGGCGGCACGACGGGCGTCTAGGGGTCGAAGATGGGGCGACCCCCCGATGCGACGGCGCGGGGCCGTGGGCGACCGTGGCGCCATGCACACCACGACGCACCCCACCGCCTCGCCCATCGCCACCGCCCTCCGGGCGCAGGGCTTCGTCGGTCGCCTGGTCGAGCCCGGCGACGACGACTACGACCGGGCCCGCGCCGGCTGGAACGGCGCCGTCGACCGACGGCCGGCGGGCGTCGCGTACGCGACCGACGCCGACGATGTCGCCGCCGCCGTGCGGGCCGCCCGCGCCGCGGAGGTGTCCTTCACGATCCGCGCCGGCGGCCACTCGGTGTCCGGACGCTCCGTGCGGGACGATGCTCTCCTGATCGACCTGCGGGCGCTGAGGCAGGTCGAGGTCGATCCCGACCGCGCGGTCGTCCGGGTCGGCGGCGGGGCGCTGCTCGCCGAGCTCGACGCCGCCACGCAGGAGCACGGCCTCGCGGTGCCGGGCGGCCAGATCTCGCATACCGGCGTCGGCGGGCTCACGCTCGGCGGCGGCCTCGGCTGGCTGATGCGCAAGCACGGCCTGACCATCGATTCGCTCCTGCGCTGCGAGGTCGTCCTGGCCGACGGCCGCATCGTCACCGCCTCCGAGGACGAGCGCCCGGACCTGTTCTGGGCGCTCCGTGGTGGCGGAGGCGACTTCGGCGTCGTCACGCGGTTCGAGTTCCGGGCGCACCGGGTCGGTCCCACGGTGCTCGCGGGCATCCTGGTCTACCCGTGGCAGCACGCCGTTCAGGCTCTCCGCGCGGCACGCGAGCTCATGGAGGATGCGCCCGACGACCTCGGCCTCTTCGCCGTCCTGCTCACCGCGCCGCCCGGCGAGCCGTTCCCCCCGGAGCTGCAGGGGCGACGGGTCGCCGTCCTGAGCGTGGCCTGGAGCGGCGACCTGGACGAGGGCGACCGGGTGCTGGCGCCACTGCGCTCGACGCACCCGCCCGTGCTCGACCTGGTCGGTCCGATGCCGTACGTCGCGCTCCAGTCCATGCTCGACGCCACCGCGCCGCACGGGTGGAGCTTCTACGACCGCCTCCACCTGCTCGACGAGGTGAGCGACGACCTGATCGGGACGCTCGTGGCGGGCTTCGAGCGGGTCCCGACGCCGCAGGCCCACATCATCACCGGCTGGCTGGGCGGGGCTGTCGACCGCGTCGCGGCCGGGGCCACCGCGTTCGGCCACCGTGGGGCTGCCGCGGAGACCTGGTTCATCGGCTGCTCCGGGCCCGAGCCGGTCGGGCCGGTGACCGCGTGGGTCCGTCGGCTGTGGGAGGAGACGGCGCCGTACGCCACAGGCGGCACCTACGTCAACGCCCTCGCCGAGGGCCGATCTCCCCGCGAGG
>CADCWC010000059.1 GCA_902806305.1 uncultured Thermoleophilia bacterium
CGAAGCCGTGCCAGATGGTGGCGCGCTCAGCGACGATCCGCAGGGTGACCTTCTCGCCGCCGCCGCCGATCAGGATCGGCATCGGCCGCACCGGCGGCGGGTTCAGCTTGCCGAGCCGCTCCAGGAGGGCGGGCATCGCGGCGTCCAGGTCGCGCAGCCTGCTCGGCGCCGTGCCGAACTCGTAGCCGTACTCGTCGTAGTCCTTCCGGAACCAGCCCGAGCCGAGGCCGAGGATCAGCCTGCCGCCCGAGACGTGGTCGACCGTGCGCGCCATGTCGGCCAGGAGCTGCGCGTTCCGGTACGAGTTGCAGGTCACGAGGGCGCCGAACTCGATCCGCTCCGTCACCTCGGCCATGGCCGCGAGCAGCGTCCAGCACTCGAAGTGCATCCCGTCGGGGTCACCGTAGAGCGGGTAGAAGTGGTCCCAGTTGAAGAGGACGTCGGCCCCGGCCTCCTCGACGGCCAGCCAGGTGCGCCGCATGGCGTCGTACTCCGCGTGCTGGGGTTGGACCTGCACGCCGATGCGGATCGCCACTCGTACCTCCGGGTCGTCTCGATGCCGTCGGACGAGCGCCCGGGGCGGCGGCACGATAGCGGCAGGGGACGCCGGCGCCGTGCGAGGCGGCGATGGACGCCGACGACGCGGCGCGCACGGCCGGGCGGCGGCGGTGCACCTACGATGTCCGGACTCCGCCACGGGCGGTGTCCTCGGCATCCGGGCGGAGAGGGTCAAGGGTGGAGATGCGGTTCGGCTACAAGGCCTCGGCGGAGCAGTTCGCCCCTCGCGAGCTGCTCGACTACGCCGTCGCGGCGGAGCGGCACGGCTTCGACACGGTCGCCGTCTCGGATCACTTCCAGCCCTGGCGGCACAAGGGCGGCCACGCGCCCTTCTCGATCGCCTGGCTGGCCGCGCTCGGCGAGCGGACCGAGCGGGTGACCTTCGGGACGAGCGTGCTCACGCCGACGCTCCGCTACCACCCGTCCGTCGTCGCGCAGGCCTTCGGCACGCTGGCGGCGCTCTCCCCGGGCCGCGTGTTCCTCGGCGTCGGCACCGGCGAGGCGATGAACGACAACCCCGCCCTGGCCCTCACGTGGCCGAACTTCCGAGAGCGGAGCGGGCGGCTGGCCGAGGCCGTGCAGCTGATGCGCACCCTCTGGACCGAGGAGCGCGTGACGTTCGACGGGCGCTTCTACCAGACCGAGAAGGCCACGATCTACGACCGCCCCGAGCAGCCCGTGCCGATCTACATGGCGGCCTCCGGTCCCAAGGCCGCCGCGCTCGCCGGGCGGCTCGGCGACGGCTTCATCTGCACGAGCGGCAAGCAGCCCGAGCTCTACACGCAGCTGCTCGAGGCGCTCGAGGGCGGTGCCCGCGAGGCCGGGCGCGACCCCGACGCGATCGCGCGGATGATCGAGGTGAAGGTGTCCTACGACCACGACGCCGCCTTCGCGCGCGACGCCTGCCGCTGGTGGGCGGCCCTGTCGCTGACCACCGAGGAGAAGAGCGGGATCGAGGACCCGGTCGAGCTCGAGCGGCTGGCCGACGCGAACGCCGACCGCGCCCACACGCGCTTCATCGTGTCGTCCGACCCCGACGAGGTGGTGGAGCGGATCGGGACCTACGTCGAGCTGGGCTTCACCGACCTCGTCTTCCACGCCCCGGGCGCCGACCAGACCCGGTTCCTGGACGCCTTCGCGGCCGACGTGCTGCCCCGGCTGCGCGATCGGTACCCGACCGCCGTGCCGGCCGCCCCCGGTTCGTCATGACGGTGGGCGGGACCCCGCTGACCGCCGCGGAGGCGCACGCGCTGGTCGGCGTGCCGGCGAGCGACCTGCTGCGGCCCGCCTGGGAGCTCGCGCGCGCGGGGCACGGCACGCTCGTCACCTACTCGCCCAAGGTGTTCATCCCGCTCACGAAGCTCTGCCGCGACGTGTGCCACTACTGCACGTTCGCCCAGGCGCCTCGCAACGTGCACCGTGCCTACCTGACGCCCGACGAGGTGCTCGAGATCGCCAGGGCCGGAGCAGCCGCGGGCTGCCACGAGGCGCTCTTCACCCTCGGCGACAAGCCGGAGCTCCGCTACCGGGCGGCGGGCGACCAGCTCCGCGAGCTCGGCCATCCGACCACGATCGCCTACCTGACGGCCATGGCCCGGCTCGTCCTCGAGGAGACGGGGCTGCTGCCGCACGCCAACCCGGGCGTCGCCACCCTCGCCGAGCTGCGCGCGCTCCGGGACGTCTCCGCCTCGCAGGGGATGATGCTGGAGACCGTGGCCGACCGCCTGTCGGAGCGGGGCGGTCCGCACTTCGGCTCGCCCGACAAGCGGCCCGTGCTGCGGCTCGCCACCCTCGAGGCGGCGGGCGAGGCGACCGTCCCGTACACGACCGGCCTCCTGATCGGCATCGGCGAGACCCGTGCCGAGCGGATCGACACGCTGCTCGCGATCCGCGCTGCGCACGAGCGGCACGGGCACGTCGGCGAGGTGATCGTGCAGAACTTCCGGGCCAAGGCCGACACGCGGATGGCGGACGCGCCCGAGCCGAGCTTCGACGACCTGCGCTGGACCGTCGCCGCCGCACGGCTCGTCCTCGGGCCGGCGATGACGGTCCAGGTCCCGCCGAACCTCTCGGACGACGGCTACGCCGACCTGCTCGACGCGGGCATCGACGACTGGGGCGGCGTCTCGCCCGTGACGGTCGACCACGTCAACCCGGAGGCACCGTGGCCCGCCATCGCCGCCCTCGAGGCCGCCACGGCCGCGAAGGGGCTGACGCTCGTGCCGCGCCTCCCGATCTACCCGCGGCACGTGGCCGATCTCGACCATTGGTGTGCGCCGCGGGTGGCGGCCGCCGTCCGGGCCCGCGCGGACGCGCTCGGCCTGGCCAGGCCGCTCGGCTGGGCGGCGGGG
>CADCWC010000060.1 GCA_902806305.1 uncultured Thermoleophilia bacterium
CCCCGTCGACATCGCGGCCCTCGACGCGGACTTCTACGCCTGGACCGGCCACAAGGCCTACGGCCCGACCGGCATCGGCGTCCTGCACGGCAAGCGCGAGATCCTCGAGGCCATGCCACCGTGGATCGGCGGCGGCCACATGATCAACCGCGTCTCGTTCGAGGAGATCACGTTCGCCGGCGTCCCCGCGCGCTTCGAGGCGGGCACCTCGCCGATCGTCGAGGGCGTCGGCCTCGGCGCCGCCGTCGACTTCCTCGCCGGCGTCGGGATCGACGCGGTCCGCGCGCACGAGCGCTCGGTCACGGCGTACGCGATGGAGCGGCTGCAGGAGCTCCCCGGCCTGACGATCCACGGCCCGCAGGACCCCGGCGCGCGCGGCGCGCTCGTCTCGTTCCACCTCGACCACGCGCACCCGCACGACGTCGCCGAGATCCTCGGCCGCCAGGGCGTGTGCGTCCGCGCCGGGCACCACTGCGCCCAGCCGCTCATGAAGCGCCTCGGCATCGGGGCCTCGACCCGGGCGTCGTTCGCCGTGCACACCACGCCCGACGACGTCGACCGCCTCGTCGACGCGCTCGTCGAGGTCCACCGCATCTTCGGAGACTGACGATGGACGACCTGTACCGCGAGCAGATCCTCGAGCACTACAAGCGGCCCCAGAACTGGGGTGAACTGGAGAACCCCGACCTCGAGTTCGAGGACAACAACCCGCTGTGCGGCGACATCCTCAAGGTGACGCTCGCCGTCGGGGAGGACAACCGCGTCGAGGGCATCCGCTTCACCGGCCACGGCTGCGCGATCTCGACCGCGGCGGCGTCGATGGCCTCCGAGGAGATCGTCGGCAAGACGGTCGACGAGGTCCTGCAGCTGGACCGCGCCTTCGTCCTCGACCTCGTCGGCATCGACATCAGCGCGACGCGGATGAAGTGCGCGCTGCTGAGCCTCAAGGTGCTCAAGAGCGCCGCACTGGGCGGGGCGGTCGACTGGGAGGCCGAGACGCCTCCCTCCGAGGCCGAGGCGCGCTAGCGCCGACCGCGCACGAAAACTTCTCCAAAACCCTCCTCAATTCGCTGAGTGCGGCGGCCGATACGTGCCGGGATGCCCGTCTATCTCCGCGTTCGCCGCTTGCCCACCGCTCTGCTCGTGCTGCTGCTCGGCGTGCTCCTCGCGCCGTCGGCCGCGTCCGGCGCCGCCAACCCCGGCCAGGTCGAGCTCAACGGCACGCTGAGCTACACGGCGCGCGCGGGCGACGCGAACGACATCGCCGTCGAGATCGGCCCCGAGATGATCGTCGTGCGCGACTCCGTCCCGCTTCGGGCCGCGCTCGGCTGCCGCGGGACGGCCGACCCGCAGGAGGTCCGCTGCACGCGCGACGACGCCGCGAGCTCGAGCGGATACTCGTGGTCGAGCTACGCGATCGACGCGGGCGACGGGAACGATCGGGTCCAGGTCTCCATCGAGACCTCGGCGCAGGACCGGGGCTACGTCTCGGGCGGCGGCGCGATCACCGGCGGCGCCGGCAACGACGAGCTCATCGGCAGCGACGGCAGCGACACGCTCATCGGCGGGGCCGGTGCCGACAAGCTGCGGGGAGGCGGAGGCGACTTCGACACGGTGACGTACCCGGGCCACCCGGCCGGCGTGAACGTCACGATCGGCGCGGGCGCCGACGACGGCAGCACGGGCGAGCTCGACGACGTCGGAGCCGACGTCGAGAACGTCGCCGGGACCGACTTCGACGACGTCCTCGTGGGCGACGGCGGTCGCAACCAGCTCTACGGCGGCGCGGGCTCGGACGACCTCGACGGCGGCGGAGGCGACGACTACCTCGGCGCCGCGAGCAGCTACTACGGCACGGGGTACGGGTACCCGGGCCCGGACCCGGCCGCGCCCGCCGACGGCGACGACGCCATCAGCGGAGGCGAGGGCTCGGACTACCTGTCCGGCGGCCCAGGCGCCGACACGTTCGACGGCGGCGAGGGCCAGGACACCGCCGACTTCGGCGATCACGGGATGCCGGTGTACGTGCCCGGACCGAACCCGCCCGCGCCTGGTCCGAGCGTGACGATCACGATCGGCGACGGCGCCAACGACGGCGTGGCCGGCGAGCGAGACGACGTCCAGGCGACGATCGAGAACGTCACCGGCGGCTACGGCGACGACACGATCACCGGCGACGACAAGAGCAACCGCCTCGACGGCGGCGGCGGGGTGGACACCGTGTACGGCGGCGACGGCGGCGACACGCTGGCCGGCGGCTCGGACGCGGCGAACGACGTCCTGCACGGCGAGGACGGCGACGACGTCCTCGGCGGCGGCTGGGGCTACGGGAGCCCAGGCCCGGGCGGGATGCCGGGCGGCACCCCCGTGGTCGCCGACGGCGCCGACACCTTCATCGGCGGTGCGGGCGAGCACGACAAGGTCGACTACGCAGGCCGCCAGCAGGCGCTGACGGTCACGCTCGACGGCGCCGAGACCGGCAACGACGGCCAGGCCGGGGAGCACGACAAGGCGGACGTCGAGCACGTGACCGGCGGCGCGGCCGACGACAGCCTGACCGGCGACGGCGGCGCGAACCGCCTGCACGGCGGCCCGAGCGCCGGCGACGACACGCTCACCGGCGGCGGCGGCAACGACCGCCTGACCGGCGGCTTCGGCGAGTACTCCTCCTGGAGCAGCGACGGCAGTACCCAGGGCGACGGTCAGGACGTCTTCTCCGGCGACGGCGGCGACGACGTGATCAGCGCGCGCGACCGGGCGATCGACACCATCGCGTGCGGCACGGGCACCGACGCGGTCGGCACCGACGACGGCACCACGCCTCCGTACAGCCAGACGCCGCTGCCGCAGGACGTGATGCCGGACGACGGCTCGTGCGAGGGCGTCAACGCCCCCAGGCGCGAGCAGGTCGAGGCTGAGACGACCGACGCCGAGCAGGACGGCGCGACCGTGGTCGACCCCGTCGAGACGACGATCACGGGCGGCGCGGACAGCAGCATCCTCGAGGACCTCGTCGACCCGTGGCTCATGTCCTACGACTGGGCGGCGGTCGGGCAGCAGGTCTTGGTGAGCACGACGCAGGCGACGGAGGGGCAGCCCCCGCTCGTCTCGATCGCGGCCGACGCGTCGCTCGGCGGTGAGGACCTCACGCTGCTCGCCAGCGGCAACGACGGGCTCACGCCGGTGCCCGACTGCTCGGCGACCCAGACGGACGGCTGCTTGGCCGAGCCGCCGTCCACGGTGGGCGACGATCGCGTCTTCAGGGTTCGCACGTCGGGCGACCAGCGGTTCATCCTCGGTGCCCCGACCGCCGGCCGTGTCGCGATGACCACGGGCTCGGGCAGCGCCTCGCTGCGGTACCGCGCGCGCCAAGGCGAGACGAACGACGTCGACGTGCGCTTCGGCACGGACAGCGTGACCGTCACCGATCCCGGCAAGACGCTGACGGTCGGCACGGGCTGCCGCGGCATCAGCGCGGACACCGTCACGTGCTCGCGCGACGAGACCGGCTACGGCGTGGGCGGCTACGCGATCAGCACCGAGGACGGTGACGACGAGGTCCGCGTCTCGGTCGCGAACACGAGCAGCAACGGATCGTGGTCGTCGAGCTCGAACATCACCGGCGCGATCGACGGCGGCGAGGGTGACGACGAGCTGCGCGGCGGCTCCGGTCAGGACACGCTCGTCGGCGGGCTGGGCGCGGACGTCCTGCGCGGCGGCGAGGGCTCCTACGACACGGTCCTCTACGGCGACCACGCGGAAGCCGTGACGGTCACGATCGGTTCCGGGGCGAACGACGGCAACGCCACCGACGGTCTGCTCGTGCCCGGCGACGACGTCGGCTCGGACGTCGAGAACGTCTCGGGCACCATCGGCGACGACGACATCACGGGCGACGCCGGCGCGAACAACCTCTACGGCGGCGGCGGGTCGGACACGCTCGACGGCGGAGCGGGCAACGACTGGCTCTACGGCTCGAGCTCCGGGTACGGCGGCTACGCGTCCAACACGCGTGACTGGCCTTCGTACGCCGAGGACGGAGCCGACACGCTCGAGGGCGGCAGCGGCACCGACTGGCTGCAGGGCGGCATCGGCGGCGACCTGTTCGACGGCGGGGCAGGCCAGGACACCGTCGACTACGGCGACCACTACGACTACATGGAGGGGACCGGCGTGACGGTCCGCCTCGCCGACGACGGTGCCGCCGACGGCAGCGCCGCCGACGGCCCGGAGGGCTCGCGCGACACCGTCGGTCCGTCGATCGAGAACATCCAGGGCAGCAGCGGCGCCGACCTGCTCGTCGGCAGCGCGAAGGGCAACCGGCTCGACGGCTCGGGCGGCGCCGACGTGCTCGAGGGCGGGGCGGGCAACGACGCGTTCACCTCCGGCGGGGACGACGAGACCGACCGGATGCTCGGCGGCGACGGTGCCGACACCTACGACGCGTACGGCCGCTGGACGCAGCAGCAGAAGACCGAGCCCGACGGAGCCGACGTGTTCGAGGGCGGCAACGGCCCCGACAAGGTCGACTACTCGTCGCGCACCGAACGCGTGGTCGTCGGGCTGGACGACGCGGCCGGCGACGGCCAGGCCGGCGAGAACGACCGCATCGCCGCCGACGTGGAGGCCGTGACCGGCGGCCGCGGCTCGGACCGCATCGTCGGCAACGGTGCAGACAATCGCCTGCACGGCGGGACCGCCGGCGACGACGAGATCGACGGCAACGCGGGGCAGGACCTCCTCTACGGCGGCTTCGGCTACTCGTACGGCGGCGGCTCGGGCCCGTACGTGCCCGGCGACGGCGCGGACACCCTGCGCGGCGGTGCCGACCAGGACACGATCCACGCCCGCGAGGGCGCGGTCGACACGGTCGAGTGCGGCGGTGCCGTCGACGTCGCCTGGGTCGACGTCGCGTACACCCCGCCGCCCGGCTTCCCGCCGTCGAACTCGAAGCCCGACGTCGCGTCGAACTGCGAGTTCGAGAACCCGTCGAGCGGCGGCAGCATGATGCTGGCGCCCGGCGAGACGCTGCGGGTGGGCGACGTGAACGGACCGACTCGGAGCGACCCGATCGGGATCGCGGTCACCACCGCGCAGGGCGGCATGGCCACGGCCGTGCCCACGAAGGTCATCGAGTCCGAGCCCAACGGCGTCGACTTCACGATCCAGATGGAGATCACCGCGCCGGAGCAGACCGAGGACGACCCGCTGCGGGTCGTCTTCACCGTGCACTCCTCGCTCGTGCCGTCGGGCGGCGCGCCCGCGCTGCGCGTCTTCCGCAAGGGCGACGGCGAGGCCGCGCCGACCGAGGTCGACGCGACCTGCCCCGCCGGCGGCAAGGCGTCGGCGAACGGCTGCATCGCGGAGCGCAAGACGCTCGCCAACGGCGACGTCGAGCTCGTCGTGCTCACCTCGCACGCGTCGACGTGGAACGTCGGCGAGACGGTGGCGACCACCACGAAGCCCGACCCGGACGGGAGCGGCACGGCCGATGAGGACGGCGGCACCACGGGCGGCGGCGGCACGACGGGCGACACCGGCGCCAAGAAGCCCGGCGGCGGCGTCACGGGGCCGCCCAGGACGGGCGTCGCACGGGACACCACCGCGCCGAAGCTGACGACGACGGTCAAGCTCAGCCACAACCTCGCGCAGGTCCTCAGGAAGGGCCTCGTCGTCCCGGTCTCGTGCTCGGAGCTGTGCGCGGTCACCGCGAAGCTGTCGCTGCCGGCGCGGCAGGCGAAGAAGCTGAAGGTGCCGGCGGTCGTCGGCACGGGCACGGCCCGCGCGGGCAAGGTCACGCTCAAGCTCGGAGCGAAGGCGCGCAGGGCGTTCGCGCGGCAGCGACGGCTGCGGCTCACGCTCACGCTGACGGCCGTGGACGCCGCCGGCAACGCCTCGACCGTCACGCGTGTCATCACGCTCAAGCGCTAGCGGCTTGAAGTCCGGGCACGCCGGGAAGGCATCCGGCGTGCCGAGCCGTCACCGCATCGCGTCCGCGCTCGCCGTCGGCGCCTGCCTGATCGCGAGCGGCTGCGGCTCCGACGACGACGACGAGCCCGCGACGACGGCGGCGCCCCCGGCGACGACCGCGACGAGCGCCACCGAGGCGCTCCCGGCACCGACGACGCCCTCGACCCCTGGCAGCACGCAGCCGCAGGCATCCGCCCCGGCACCGGGGCCGCCGTCGGTGACGGCGGAGGGCCGCCGCTTCACCGAGCGCTCCGCACGGGCGTGCACGCGGGTCCGGCGCACCGCGAAGGGCGTCCCCGCGCGCCTGCCGCCGGACCCGGCGAAGCTGCCCGAGTTCGCCCGCAGCGTGCTGCCGATCTACCAGGAGTCGCGCGCCGCGCTCGAGAAGGAGCGGCCGCGGCGGCGCCCGGTGCAGTCGATCGACGAGCTCATCGGCGCGTACGACGCGCTCCTGCCGGTCCTTCAGCAGCTCGCGGCGGTCCCGCCGAACGCGCCGCCGGCCGAGGTCCGGTCGACCGCGCAGCTGCTGCCCGGGGCCCTGGCCCGGGTCGAGGGCGCGGCGCTGTCGGCGGGCATCCCCGCGTGCGGGTCGCCGCGACGTCCGTGACGCGTCGCACATAACGAGACGCTTGCGTTTCGCATATGCGTGGCTTACGGTACGGCTTAGTTCCGATACTACGCCGTGCCGGAAAGGACCTCCGTCAGATGCGAACCGCCCCAACAGCCGATCCCCGCCGCTGGAAGATCCTCGGCGCCCTGTCCGTCGCACTGCTCGTCATCAGCGTCGACAACACCATCCTCAACGTCGCGCTGCCGACGATCGAGCGCGACCTGGACGCGTCGACGAGCGCGCTGCAGTGGATCGTCGACAGCTACCTGCTCGTGTTCGCCGGCCTCCTGCTCACGATGGGCTCGCTCGGCGACCGCTTCGGCCGCAAGCGCGCGCTGAGCATCGGGCTCGCCCTCTTCGGCGCCTCCTCGCTGTGGGCCGCGCTGTCGACCACCGACGAGATGCTCATCGCCGCTCGTGCGTCGATGGGAATCGGCGGCGCGCTGATCATGCCCGCGACGCTCTCGATCGTCATGAACGTCTTCCCGCGCGAGGAGCACGCGAAGGCGATCGGCATCTGGGCCGGCGTCTTCGGCATCGGCATCGCCGTCGGCCCGACCGGCGGCGGACTGCTGCTCGAGTACTTCGACTGGGGCTCGGTCTTCCTCGTGAACCTCCCGATCGTCGCCGTCGCGCTGCTCGCCGGAGCACGGCTCATCCCCGAGTCCAAGGACCCCGACGCGCCGCGCACCGACTGGATCGGCGCCGGCCTGTCGATCGTCGGCCTGTCGACGCTCGTCTACGGCCTCATCGAAGCGCCGGCGGAGGGGTGGACGTCGACGCCGACCCTCACCGCGTTCGCCGTCTCCGCCGCCGTGCTCGTCGCCTTCGCACGGTGGGAGCTGCGGGTCAAGGACCCCATGCTCGACGTGCGCCTCTTCCGCGTCGTGAAGTTCTCCGCCGCCAGCGGGTCGCTGGCGCTGATCATGTTCGCGATGTTCGGGTCGATCTTCTTCCTCACCCAGCACATGCAGGGCGTCCTCGGCTACACCGCGCTCGAGGCGGGCGTCCGGCTGCTGCCGGTGGCCGCGGGCATGGTCATCGGCGCGCCCCTGTCGGCGCTCGTCGCCAAGCGCCTGGGCACGCGGACCACGGTGGCGCTCGGCATGGCCGGCGTCGCCGTCGGGCTCGGGCTCATGGCGTTCGCCGACCAGGGCGACGGCTACGGGATCGTCGCCGCGTCGATGCTCACGCTGTCGCTGGGCATGGGCATCTCGATGGCGCCGGCGACCGAGTCGGTCATGAGCGTGCTGCCGCTCGAGAAGGCCGGCGTCGGCTCGGCGATGAACGACGCGGTCCGGATGGTCGGCGGAGCGCTCGGCGTCGCGGTCCTCGGCTCCGTGCTGTCCAGTGGTTACCGTGGCGGGATGGACGGCGCCCCCGAGGCCGCGAAGGAGTCGC
The DNA here is from genome assembly GCA_902806305.1 of uncultured Thermoleophilia bacterium. Classification (GTDB taxonomy): domain Bacteria; phylum Actinomycetota; class Thermoleophilia; order Gaiellales; family F1-60-MAGs149; genus CADCWC01. Next base: position 7,982 of record CADCWC010000060.1, read on the forward strand.
TCGGCCACGCGCTGGCAGCGGGCGACCCGACCCTCAGCCAGACCGCGATCGACGCCTTCGTCGGCGGGATGCACACCACCGCGATCGTCGCCGCGGCCGTCGCGTTCGCGGGAGCGGTGGTGGCGTTCACGCTGCTGCCCGGCCGCGAGAGGACCGAGCGGACCGCGCCGAGTACGACGACGCGGGAACCGCTGACCGCATGAGCGCGAGCGCCGCGCGCTCCCCGGGCCGGCCGCGGTCGACCGAGGCCGACGCGGCGATCGTCCAGGCGACCCTGGAGGTCCTCATGACCGAGGGCTTCCGAGGTCTCTCCGTCGAGGCGGTGCGCCAGCGCGCGGGCGTCGGCAAGGCCACGATCTACCGGCGCTTCCCCGACAAGGAGGCGCTGGTCCGCGCCGCCGTCGAGAGCGTTCACGCCGACGTGACAACGCCGGACACCGGCTCGCTCATGGGTGACATCGAGGCCCTGTGGGCGGCGGCCTACGAACGCGCCGACTACGCGATGCGCCTGCTCGCCGACGCGGCGCATCATCCAGACATGCACCGGATCTTCCGGACCGCGCTCGTCGACCCGCGGCGAGCCGTCGCACGGACGATCCTCGAACGCGGCGTCGAGCGCGGTGAGCTTCGCGCGGACCTCGATCTCGACACGGTGATCGACCTCATCGTGGGGCCGGTGATCTACCGCCTGCTGATCGACGGCGGCGACACGAGCGTGGTGGCCGCGCGGGGGACGGACCCGATCCGCGAGATCCTCGTCGGGCTCGCTCCGCGCCCCTCGTAGGCTCTCCGGCGTGTCCGAGCTCGTCGACGTCTGCCCCCTGTCCGAACTGCCCACCGGCGCCGTCAAGCGCATCGAGTGGGAGGACCTCGAGGTGATGGTGGTCAACTGCGGCGAGGAGATCCTCGCCATGGAGGACCGTTGCTCGCACGACAACGGCGACCTCGCCGACGGGGAGATCGACGTCAGCCGTTGCGCGGTCGAGTGCCCCCGCCACGGCTCGTGGTTCGACCTGCGATCGGGCAAGCCGCTGAACCTCCCGGCGTACGTGCCGATCGACACGTTCCCGGTCGTCGTCGAAGATGGCGTCGTACGGGTGGAGCTCGACTAGCGACGCCCGCCCGGCCCGATACAATTCCGTCTGTCGAAATCGGAATTGGAGATCATGGCCGCCACCCCTGAAACCGAGGTCCTCCAGGACCTCAACGCTGACTACACGGAGCGCTACGGCTTCCACGATGCCGAGAACTACCTGTACAAGGCGCCCAAGGGTCTGACGCGTGAGCTCGTCGAGAAGATCTCCGAGTTCAAGAGCGAGCCCCAGTGGATGCTCGACTTCCGCCTGAAATCGCTCGATCACTTCCTCGCCCGCTCCATGCCGACGTGGGGCTCGCCGATGCTCGCCGAGGTCGACTTCGACGACATCCACTACTTCGTCCGCGCGTCCGAGCGCGCCGAGCGCTCCTGGGACGACGTGCCCGAGGACGTCAAGAAGACGTTCGACCGCCTGGGCATCCCGGAGGCCGAGCGCAAGTTCCTCGCCGGCGTCGGCGCCCAGTACGAGTCCGAGTCGGTCTACCACCAGGTCAACGAGCAGCTCGAGGCCCAGGGCGTCGTGTTCATGGACATGGACACCGCGCTGCGCGAGCACGAGGACCTCGTGCGCGAGTACATCGGCACGATCATCCCGGCCAACGACAACAAGCTCGCCGCGCTCAACAGCGCCGTGTGGTCGGGCGGCTCGTTCGTCTACGTGCCGCCGGGCGTCAAGGTCGAGATGCCGCTGCAGGCCTACTTCCGCATCAACACGGAGAACATGGGCCAGTTCGAGCGGACGATCATCATCGCCGACGAGGGCTCCTACGTGCACTACGTCGAGGGCTGCACCGCCCCGACGTACTCCTCGGACTCGCTGCACTCCGCGGTCGTCGAGCTGTTCGCCAAGCCGGGCGCGCGCATCCGCTACACGACCGTGCAGAACTGGTCGGGCAACGTGTTCAACCTCGTGACCAAGCGGGCCGTCGCCGAGCGCGACGCGACCGTCGAGTGGGTCGACTGCAACCTCGGCTCGAAGCTCACGATGAAGTACCCGTCGGTGTACCTCATGGGCGAGCGCGCCCACGGCGAGATCCTCTCGATCGCCTTCGCCGGCAAGGGCCAGCACCAGGACGCGGGCGGCAAGATCGTCCACGCCGCGCCGAACACGACGTCGAACATCTTCGCCAAGTCGATCTCCAAGGACGGCGGGCGCTCGTCGTACCGCGGCCTGCTCGAGGTCGGCAAGGGCGCGCACGGCGCGAAGTCCAAGGTCGTCTGCGACGCGCTGCTGCTCGACGAGGACTCGCGGTCGGACACCTACCCGACGATCCGCATCGGCGAGGACGACGTGAACGTCGGCCACGAGGCGACCGTCTCGAAGGTCGGCGAGGAGCAGCTCTTCTACCTGATGTCGCACGGCATCGACGAGGAGGAGGCCTCCAAGCTGATCGTCAACGGGTTCATCGAGCCGATCGTCAAGGAGCTCCCGATGGAGTACGCCGTCGAGATGAACCGGCTGATCGAGCTCCAGATGGAGGGCTCCATTGGCTGACGTGGCCACCGACTGGCGCGCGCTCGACCTCCCGGTCCACCGCGGCAAGGCGGGCTGGGAGTTCACCGAGCTCGGCAAGTTCGACCTCGCCTCGTTCCCCAAGGCGGAGACCGGCGACGGCAAGGTCGAGGTGCCGACGCCGGTGCTCCCGACCCCGCCCGGGGCGAAGGTCATCACCCAGGTCGACGCGACGTGGAAGGCCG
>CADCWC010000061.1 GCA_902806305.1 uncultured Thermoleophilia bacterium
CTTTCTGACCGGTCTCGTCGGGGCCGCGGTGGCCCTCGCGGCGGCGGTGGTGCTCGATCTGGCCCCCGGTTCGGAGACGGTCATCGTCGAGAACCCCCCGGGCGAGGCGACCGCCGCCCGGCTGGCCACGGCGTCCGCCGGCCGCGACCTGCCGGTCGCGCGCGGGTCGTCCCTCGACGCCCCGCGGCTCTTCCGCGAGCGGGCCGCGGGCGTGGTCACGATCAGCGCGGGCACGAGCAAGGACGCGGTCTCGGGCTCGGGGTTCGTGGCCTCCGCCGACGGCCACATCATCACGAACGCGCACGTCGTCACAACCTCACCGGACGCCGACACGGCCGCGGAGGTGCGACCGCTCGCCGACATCTACGTGCGCTTCGCGGACGGCAACTCCCTGCCCGCGCGCGTGGTCGGCTATGACCTGTTCGACGACATCGGCGTGTTGAAGGTCGACCCGTCCCGCGCCGACCTGCACCCGCTCAGCTTCGGCTCGGCGGCCGACCTCGAGGTCGGCGAGCCGATCGCGGTGATCGGGTCGCCGTTCGGCAAGCGCCAGGAGCAGTCGTTGTCGCTCGGCGTGGTCTCCGCGGTCGGACGATCGCTCGTCGCGCCGGCCGTCGACTTCGACACGCCGGGCGCCTTCCAGACGGACGCGGCGATCAACCACGGCAACTCGGGCGGACCCGTCTTCGACGCCCGCGGCCGGGTGGTCGGCGTCGCCGCGCAGATCGAGTCGACCGGCGGCGGCGGCGAGGGCGTCGGCTTCGCCATCCCCGCCGAGGCCGCGCGCCGCTCCCTGGAGGACATCGTCGCCGGACGCCCGGTGGCGTACGCGTGGCTGGGCGTCGCGACGGTGCCCGTGTCGGCCGAGCTCGCGCGCCGCTTCTCCCTGCCGGTGCGCCGTGGCCTCCTCGTCGACGGGCTGACGCCGGGCGGGCCCGCGGCGGCCTCGGGCCTGCGCGCCGGTCGCCGGGCCGAGACGTTCCAGGACGACGGGCGACCGGTGCACCCCGACGGCGACATCCTCGTCAGCTTCAACGGCGCGGAGCTGACCACGACCGACGACCTCGGCCGCGCCGTCGCGGCCCGCCGGCCCGGTGACCGGGCGGTGCTCGAGATCTACCGCGGTGGCGAGCGCAGGCGGATCACCGTCCGGCTCGGCAACCGTCCGGCGAACCTGTCCGACTGACGACCGGCCCGGTCCGTCCGGACGGAGGGGACTGCGCGCCGCTCCGGTACGCTCCCGCAATGGGCGGGGGCGGCGGAGCGACGGACGGCCGGATGCGTCGGCGGCTGGTCGTGGTCTCGAACCGCGGGCCGATCGTCTACGCGCGGACCGACGAGGGCCGGACCGCCCGCCGGGGCGGCGGCGGCCTCGTGACCGCCCTGTCGGGCCTCGTGCCCGCGCACGACGTGACGTGGATCGCGGCGGCCATCTCCGACGAGGACCGGGTCGTCGCGCAGGAGCAGGCCGGTGCCGTCGACGAGGCGGACCGGCTGGGGCACCGCTTCCGTCTGCGCCTCGTCGCCGTCGAGCGCGCCGAGTACGACCGGTACTACAACGTCTTCGCCAACCCGCACCTGTGGTTCATCCAGCACGGCCTCTGGAACCACCCCTACACGCCGGAGCTGAACGCGGGGATCGTCGGGGCCTGGCACTCCTACCGCCACGTCAACGAGCGCATCGCCGACGCCGTCGCCGAGGAGGCCGAGGCGGTGGGCGCGGAGGCGGTTCTCGTCCAGGACTACCAGCTCTACCTCGTGCCACGGCTCCTCCGCGACCGCGGCGTGGCGGCGCCGGTCAACCACTTCACGCACATCCCGTGGCCCGGGCCCGACGCGTGGCGCAGCGCCCGTCGCGAGGCGCGCGAGGCCATCCTGGTCGGCCTGCTGGGCGCGAACGTGGTCGGCTTCCACACCCGGCGCTCGGCCCGGAACTTCCTGTCGGCGTGCGAGGACTACATCTCAGGCGCGCACGTCGACTACCGCCACGCGGAGGTCGAGTACGACGGACGCACGACACGGGTCCGGGCGTACCCGATCTCCGTGGACCCGCTCGAGTTCGACGCCCTGGCCGACGACAGCCGCGTCCACGAGGCGGCCGAGACGCTGCTCGAGGTCGAACCCGAGCGGCTGATCCTGCGCGTCGACCGCACGGACCCCTCGAAGAACATCGTGCGCGGGTTCACCGCCTTCGGGCGCTTCCTCGACCAGCACCCCGAGTGGCACGGGCGCGTGGTCATGCTCGCCCTGCTCGACCCGTCGCGACAGGAGATCCCCGAGTACGCCGAGTACCTCGGCGCCGTCCACCGCGCGGCCCGGGCCGTGAACGACGCGCACGCCCGGGACGACTGGAACCCGATCGACCTGCGGGTGTCGGACAACTTCCCGCGCGCCGTCGCGGCGTACAAGCGCTACGACGTCCTGCTCGTGAACGCGATCGTGGACGGCATGAACCTGATCGCCAAGGAGGCCCCGCTGGTGAACGAGCGCGACGGAGTGGTGATCCTGTCCGAGAACGCGGGCGCCCACGAGGAGCTCGGCCGTCACGCGCTGACGGTCAACCCGTTCGACGTCGAGGAGACCGCGGCGGCGATCGAGACCGCGCTCGTCATGCCGGAGGTGGATCGGGTCGCCCGCGCGGCGGGCATCCGAGACCACGTCCGCGCCCACGACGTCCGCGAGTGGATCGCGAACCAGCTGGCCGACCTCGAGCGGCGCGGGGTGGGCGCGCGATGACCGACCCGCTGCTGATCGTGGCGGCCCTGAACGGGCTGCGCTCGCGCGCCGAGTGCCCGAAGGTGCCGCTGACCGCCGACGAGCTCGCCGCCGAGGCGCGCCGCGCGGCCGAGGCGGGCGCGGGCATCGTCCACGTCCACGCCCGCAAGCCCGACGGGGGCCCGGC
>CADCWC010000062.1 GCA_902806305.1 uncultured Thermoleophilia bacterium
CGATGGGCCACCGGCCGGCGGTCCTCCTCTCGGCCGCCGTGCTCGCCGCACTCGCGGGCCTCCGTGAGGCCGGGCTGCTGCGGCTGCCGCTGCCGCAGCTGCGCCGCCAGGTCCCGGAGCGGTGGCGTCGTGAACGGCCGCTGGTCGTCTGGTCGACCGGCTACGGGCTCGGGCTGGGGGTCGGCGTGCTGACCCACCAGACGGTGTCGACGTTCTGGGTGGCCTGTTCGGCGGCCGTGGCCGTCGGCGATCCGCGCCTGTCCGCGCCGCTCTTCGGGCTCCACGGACTCGGCCGCGCGGCGTCCGTGCTCTGGGCCGGCGCCCGCCGCGGGGAGCCCGCCGAGGCCGTCGACGTCGTCCTCCAGGTGCGGCCGCGACTGGTACGCCTGAACGCCCTGGTCCTCGGGCTGTGCACGCTGCTCCTCGTCGCCGCACCGGTCGTCGAGGCGGGGCCGCTGCCGCTCGGGGCGGGCAGCCAGTTCGACCCGACGGCGTCGGGCGGCGTGCTGGCCTACGCCGAGCGGGTGGGCGACGGACCGACGACCGTCGTGGTGCGTCCGCCGGGCGGTGCCCCCCTCCGGCTGCCGGGCCGGGCCCCGGCCCTCGACGGCGACCTGCTGGCCGCCGTCGACGACGCCGGCCTCCGGGTCGTGCGCTGGACGACCGGCGAGGAGCTCGCCCGGCTGCCGGGCCGGGTCGAGGGCGTGGCGCTGCGCGGCCCGACGGTGGTCTACACCGAGCTCGACGGGCGTCGTCGCCGCCTGTGGCTGGTCGACGTCAGCCGCGGCTACCGGCGGGAGCTGACCCGCGTGCCGGCGGGCCAGTCGCTCGCGCGCCCGGCCTTCGACGGCGAGCGCGTGGCCTGGAGCGTCGTCACGCGGCGGCGCTCGACGATCGTGCTGCTCGACCTGGCCACCGACGTCCGTCGCGTCGTGGCGACGAGCGCCATCGCGCTCCACACGGCCCCGGCTCTCGGTCGAGGACGGATCGTGTGGGTGACCCGGACGAGCGGGAGGACGCTCCTGCAGACGCAGCCCGTGGCGGGTGGAGCCGTCTCGACGCTCACCCGACTGCGGCGCCGGGATGTGACCTTCACCGGCACGGCCGTCAGCGACCGGGCGGTCTTCGTGACGCGATCGGTCGAGGGCGGCCGCGCGCGGATCGAGCGGATCCCGCTGCCGTAGCCTCGACGCCCGCGCGGCGGCGGTCACGGTACGCTCGGCCGCCATGGACGTCGAGGAGGCCATCCGCGCCCGCCGCACGCTGAAGGTCTACGACCCCGAGCCGGTGCCGGCGGCGACCGTGCTCGAGCTGCTCGAGCTGGCCGTGACGGCGCCGAACCACCACGACACCGAGCCGTGGCGGTTCGTGGTCGTCGGCCCCGAGACGATCGACCGGCTCGCGGCGGCCGTCGACGATCCCAAGCTGCGCCGGTCGCGCACGGCCGTCGTGGTCGTCCAGCAGGTGGCTGCCGACCCGGCCGTGGCCGAGGAGGACTACGCGGCGTGTGCCTGTGCGATCCAGAACGTCATGCTGGCGGCGCGAGGCCGGGGGCTGGCGTCGTTCTGGCGGACGCCCCGGTCGCTCCACCAGCCGGACGCCCGGGCGCTGCTCGGACTTCCCGACGCCGCGCGGGTCGTCGGTGTGGTCCACCTCGGGCGTCCCCGCGACGGGTTCCCGACCGCCCCGTGCGAGCGCTCGGCGGTCGCGTTCACCCGCGTGCTGCCCTGAGAGCGCCGTCCGGTCGGCGTCCGTCGGTCCGGTACGATGTCATCCGGAACACCTCTCTCCTGAACAGGAACCTCACGTGGAAGCATCGACCGTCGAGGCGCCCCGCAACGCAGGCGTCTACATCTGCCGGAACGGCCATCGCACGGTGGCCTTCTGGTCCGTCCCCGAGACGTGCAGCCGGAAGCCGGTCCACACGCAGCCCGCGTGCGGCCTGCCCGTCGTGCCGCTCGCCGACGCGCCCGCCGACGCGAAGGAGAAGATGCTGAACCCGCTGAAGGCGTCCAAGAAGGCCGCGAAGAAGAAGTGACGCCGCCGGGCGCCGCCTCGTCGATCGCGGCCGACCAGTTCGGGTGGCTCTCGCTGCTCGACGGCCGGGAGCGCGCCGCGATCGAGTTCTCGCCTCCGGGGGAGATGCTGGACGACGGCGACTGGTACGTCGACGCGACGAGCCCCAAGCGGGGGCCGGTGCTCGCCATGGAGGGCGAGCGGGTCCCCGAGGGCGGCGTCTACATCCGTCGCTCGCGGGTCGGCGAGAGCGCCTGGACGCGGATCACGCTGGCCGCGGCCGGCAAGCTCGGCTGACGGGGGACGTCAGGACGGTGCAGGTCGCGCCGCTGAGCTAGGAGCCTGCCGAGAACGACCTCGGTCGGATCTGCGGCGCGATGAGCCGCCGGGCGACGATGACGGCTTCCTCAACTGGCTCCTAGGGCGTCCGGCTGGCGGTGCCGCGGCGGCCGCGGCGGGCCTCCTCGTCGGCCGCCTCGTCCTCGCCGTCCTCGCGGACGGCGGAGAACAGCAGCCCGAGGAGCAGGCCGCCGATGGACGCGAAGAACGCCACCGAGACCGCCTCCTGCCAACGGGCGCCGGTATCGACGCCGACCGTCGCGTCCCAGATGTAGTAGCCGATCAGGACGATGGCGAACGTCGTGATGCCGCCGGCGATGGTCGACAGCAGGCGACGTCGGCCGCGGGTTCCGAGTCTCATGGCACAGGCATGCCCGGTGCCCGCCGCCCCGTAACCCTCCCGGGCCGGCGAGCGGGAGCGGCACGGTGCGGTTAACCCCACGGCCGATGCCGGGCCTGCCGGTCCACCTCCGCGCGACCCGCGCCCTAGAGTCCTCCTCGTAGCCCTCTCAGGGACCTCTCACGCGCGCACCGTACAACCGCGTCGACGAAACAGCGATCGCCGGCCCCGGCCGACCAGGAGAAGGACCAACGCCATGAGCATCTCGGAGACGCAGATCCCCTCGGCGCCGGCCGCCGCCGACTCGGGGACCGTGGTCGCCGCCCAGGACGTCACCCGCCGGTACGGCGAGGGCGACGCCGCCGTCGACGCGCTGCGTGGCGTCACGATCGACTTCCCGCGCGGGCAGTTCACGGCCGTCATGGGCCCGTCCGGCTCGGGCAAGTCGACGTTGATGCACATCCTGGCCGGGCTCGACGTGCCGACGACCGGCTCGGTCGAGATCGACGGCGTCGAGATCACCCGCATGAAGGACAAGCAGCTGACGCTCATGCGGCGGGAGAAGATCGGCTTCGTCTTCCAGTCGTTCAACCTGCTCCCGATGCTGTCGGCCGAGGAGAACATCGACCTGCCGCTCACCATCGCCGGGCGGAACCCCGAGGGCACGTGGAAGGAGTCGCTGCTGAAGGCGGTCGGCCTGGACACGCGGCGCAAGCACAAGCCGTCCGAGCTCTCCGGCGGGCAGCAGCAGCGCGTGGCCATCGCGCGTGCGCTCGCGTCGCGACCGACCGTGATCTTCGCGGACGAGCCGACCGGCAACCTCGACTCGCGCACGAGCGGTGAGATCCTCGACCTGCTGCGCCGGTCGGTGGACGAGTTCGGGCAGACGATCGTGATGGTGACCCACGACGCCCGCGCCGCCGGTGTGGCCGACCGGGTGCTGTTCCTCCAGGACGGCCTGGTCGTGCGCGACGAGCGCGGCCTGACCACGGGCGCGATCCACGACATCATGGGCACGCTGGAGTAGACCGCTATGCGCAAGCTGATCACCCGCGGGATGCTGACCCGCAAGCTCCGGACGGCCCTGACCGCCATCGCCATCATGCTCGGCGTGGCCATGATCTCCGGCACCTTCGTGCTGACGGACCAGATCAACGGCGCCTTCGACAAGATCTTCGCCTCGTCGTTCAGGGACATCGACGCGGTCGTCACGCCGCAGAAGGCCTACGAGAGCGAGGACGAGACCTTCAACCCGACCCTGCGCCTCGACCAGTCGCTGATCGAGCGCGTCTCGGCGGTGGAGGGCGTCGCGCTGGCCGAGGGCGCCTTCGACGGCAGCGCCGGCATCGTCAAGGACGGCGAGTACCTCGGGTCGACCGGCGGCGCGCCGTCGTTCCTGACCGCGATCACCTCGAACGCCGAGAACACGGCGCAGATCACGAGCGGCGGATTCCCGGAGGAGTCGGGCCAGATCGCCGTGGACAAGAAGACGGCGGACGACAACGACATCGCGGTGGGCCGGCGCGTCCAGGTCGCCACGACGAAGGGCCTGGCCGACGTGACGGTCGCCGGGGTGTTCGACTCCGAGATCGACATCGGCGGGGCGAGCATCATCCTGGCCACCCTGCCCGACGTGCAGACCTGGAGCGACGGCGAGGGCAAGGTCTCCTACATCCAGGCGAAGGCCGACGAGGGCGTCTCCCAGGCGGAGCTGAAGTCACGCATCGCCGCGGAGCTCGGTGACGGCGTCGTGGTCGAGACGGCGCAGGAGTCGGCGACGCGCCAGGCCGCGGACATCAACGACTCGATCGGCGGCTTCCTCACGCCGGCGCTCCTGGCCTTCGCGGCGGTGGCGGTCTTCGTCGGCGCGTTCATCATCTTCAACACCTTCACCATCACGGTCGCGCAGCGGATCCGCGAGTTCGCGATGGTCCGGACGCTCGGAGCCGCGCGCGGGCAGGTCCTGCGCGCGGTGATCGGCGAGGCGCTGATCGTCTCCGTCGCCGCCTCGGTCCTCGGCATCGCGGCGGGCTACCTCGTCGCCGCAGGCATCGGCGCGCTGTTCAAGGCCGTCGGCTTCGGCCTGCCGACCGCGGACGCCTCGCTCGCCGCCCGCACGGTGATCATCGCCCTGGTCGTCGGCGTCGGCGTCACGCTCGTCGCGAGCCTCGCGCCCGCCCTCAAGGCCACGCGCATCGCGCCGATCGCCGCCCTTCGCGAGGGTGCGACGCTGCCGCCCGGGCGACTGTCGCGCTTCACGCCGTGGTTCGCCCTGGTCATCGCCGTCCTCGGAGCGCTGCTGATCTACAACGGACTGGCGGGTTCCGGCTCGCTGTCGAACCGCATGCTGGGGCTCGGTGTCGGCGCCCTGCTCGAGTTCGTGGCGGCGGGCATGACGGCCAAGTACGTCGTGCCCGGGATCGCCCGCGTGGTCGGCTGGCCGATCGAGCGGGTGTCGCGCCGCACCGGGCGCCTCGCACGGGAGAACTCCACGCGCAATCCGTCCCGCACCGCCGTCACGGCGGCGGCGCTGATGATCGGCGTCGGGCTCGTGGTCTTCGTCTCGGTGTTCGCCTCCGGCATCAAGGCGTCGTTCTTCGACGCGCTCGACCGCTCCGTCCAGGGCGACTTCATCATCGAGGCGAACGGCGGCCAGTCGATCCCGGGCGCGGGCGCGATCGAGGCCGTCCGGTCGGCCGAGGGTGTGGGCGTGGCCTCGCCGCTGCGCTTCGCCGACGCTCGCGTCTCGATCGACGGGGGAGAGCCGGGCACGGAGTACTTCACGGCCGTCGAGCCCGACACCTACGCGCAGGTCTTCCGCACCGACTGGCAGCAGGGCGGCTCGGACGAGCTGCTCGCCCGCCTCGGGGAGGGCGGGGCGATCGTCGAGCAGGACTGGGCCGACGGCAAGGGGCTCGTCGAGGGTGATCGCTTCACGCTGAACGGCGTGAGCGGCCGTTCGGCCGAGTTCGAGGTGCTCGGGTTCTACAAGGACGAGCAGCTGAACACCACGTTCGTGATCGCGGACGAGGGGTGGCAGCGCATCTCGGACAGCCGCGACATCGGCCTGATGCTCGTCGACGCGGCCAGCGGGGCGGACCTGACGCAGGTCGAGGCGTCGGTCAAGGAGGCGATGAAGCAGTTCCCCATCGCGACGGTCAAGTCGAACGAGAAGTACAAGGAGGACCTCTCGGGGCAGCTCGACCAGATCGTGTACCTGCTCTACGCGCTCCTCGCGATGAGCGTCATCATCTCGCTGTTCGGCATGGTCAACACGCTCGTGCTGTCGATGTTCGAGCGGACGCGCGAGATCGGGATGATGCGGGCCATCGGGCTGACGCGCTGGCAGCTGCGGCGGATGGTGGGCGTCGAGTCGATCATCACCGCCGTCATCGGCGGCGTGCTGGGGCTCGCCATCGGCCTGATCTTCGGCTTCGTCTTCACGAAGGCGCTGGAGGACGAGGGGCTCGCGTTCGCGGTGCCGTACGGAACGCTCTTCGCGGTCCTGATCGTGGCCCTCATCGCCGGCCTGCTGGCCTCGATCTTCCCTGCTCGTCGCGCGGCACGGCTCCGGCCGCTCGAAGCCCTGCACTACGAGTGAGGACGCGCCCGACGCTCGTCACGGGCGCGACCGGATTCCTCGGCCGCCTCCTCGTCCGCCGTCTGGTGGACGAGGGGCGGCGGGTCCGCGTCCTCGAGCGGACGGCGTCGACGGCGTTCGACGGCCTGCCCGTCGAACGCAGCCGAGGCGACGTCACCGAGCCCGCCGGCCTGCTCCGGGCGATGGCGGGCATCGAGGTCGTGCACCATCTGGCGGGGGTCGTGACCTACGAGCACGCGCACACCGCGCGGCTGATGGCGGTGAACGTGGCCGGGACCCGCCACGTCCTCGAGGCCGCCCGGCGGGCGGGCGTGCAGCGGCTCGTGCACGTCTCGAGCACCGCAGCGGTCGGCATGACGTCCGACCCGGCACGTCCGCTCGACGAGACGTCGCCGTTCCCGGACCGGGCGCGGCAGAACCCGTACGCGCTCTCCAAGCGCCTCGGTGAGGAGGCCGCCCTGGCCGCCGCCGACGGACTGGACGTCGTCGTGGCCTGCCCCGGCATCGCGCTCGGAGGCGGCGACGTCAACCGCGTCTCGACGTTCATGGTGGAGCAGTACCTGCGGGGCGCCCTGCGCGTGACGGTCGCGGGCGGGATCAACTACGTCGACGCCCGGGACATCGTCGAGGCCCTCTGCGCCGTGGAGGAACGTGGGACGCGTGGCCGGCGCTACATCGTCGGGACCCCGGACGGCAACCGCTCGCACCGCGACTTCCTCCGGCTGGTGGGCGAGGTCTCCGGCGCGCCGCGCCGGACGGTGCACCTGCCCGCGGGACCGCTCGTACCTGCGTTGCGCGTGCTGGGGCGGACGCCGGTGCCACTGCCGGTCACGGCGGACGAGATGGCGAACGCCCGGTGGTACTGGTACGTCCGGCCGGATCGGGCGATCCATGAGCTCGACCTGCGCCCGCGGCCGCTCGAGGAGGCGGTGGAGGCCACCGTGCGCTGGTACCGCGACCGCGGGCTGCGCCCCCGCTGACGAGCGCCTCGCGGTCCGGTCGGAGCCGCCATCCTTCGCCCGTGCCCCGTGAGCCGTACATCCTCGACGAGCTCGTCGGGGACTTCGTGGCCGAGGTCTCGTTCACCGGCCGGATGTACCTGCGGCTGCGGTTCGGGAACGGCGCCGAGCTGACCTTGTTCGAGTGGCCCGAGCTCCACCGGTTCGGCGCGCGCCGCGGCCGGGACGACGACGGCTACGCCGACGCGCTGATCGACCTCGTCTACGCCACCGTGGTGGCGGTCGACGAGTCGCCGACGCTCGGCATCGTGCTGGACCTCGACGACGGCAGCCGGCTCACCGTCTCGCTGAGCGGGACGCCGGACGGCTTCGCGAGCTACGAGGCGGCGACCTTCCGCGGGACCCGGACGGCCGCGCTCGGCGTCTGGGCGCCGGGCGGTCGGGAGTGACGCCGGCGGCGCCGGGCCGGGACGGGCTCCACGGTCAGCGCACGGTGCCCGGGGCGTAGTCGACGTCGTCGGCGACGACCTCGTCGACCGAGGCCCTGAGGTCGCGCGCCCGGAGACCGAGCCGGCCCAGGGCGATCGCGCCGAGCAGGATGTACGGCACCAGGTTGAGGGCGTGCAGCACGATGGCGTAGGAGAGCGCGGCGCTCGCCCCGACGCCGTAGGCCGCGAGCGCGAGCCGGGTGGCGGCCTCGAAGACGCCGATCGAGCCTGCGGTCGCGGGGACGACCATCGCCAGATTGGTCACGATCAGGACGAAGAGCGCGGCGTGCCAGGGCCAGTCGCGCGAGAACGCCTGCATGCAGCACCAGTTGGAGACGGCCAGCCCGATCCAGGAGGCCATCGTCCAGGCGAGCGCGGGACCCGCCACGCTCGGCCGGAGGACGCCGTGGGAGCCGCGGGCCACGGACTGGAGCGTGCGCTCCGTCCGGGCACCGCCCACCACCGGCACGCGCCGCAGCAGCCGGGCGGCCGGTGTCCGGAGCCGGGACCGGAGGCGCGCCGCCAGCACCGCGGCCGTCAAGGTCACGGCCAGGATCGCCGCGGCCGCCGCCGCGAGGTCGTCGACCAGCTCGTCCGGCGGGAGCAGGACGAGCGCCGCGAGCAGCAGCACGGCCAGCGCGGCCACGTCGAGGACCCGCTCGACCACGATCCCCACCAGGGCCTGGGTGCGTGGGATGCCGGTCTCGTGGTTCAGCGCGACGGCGCGCGCGAGCTCGCCGGCGCGCGCGGGCAGCAGGCTGTTGAAGCAGAGGCCGACGACGACGGTCCAGAACGCCACGGCGGGTGTCACGAGTCGCCGGTCGTCGCCGACGAAGAGGGCGCGCCAGCGCATGGCCCGCAGCCACAGCGAGACGGCCAGCGCGAGTCCCGCCGGGACGAGCCACCGGTAGTCCGCCTCGACGAGCGCCGCGCCGAGGTCGTCGAGCGGCACGGCGCGGAGCGCGAGCCAGCCGAACAGCAGCGAGACGGCGAGGCCGATCCCGCCCTGGAGGAGTCCGCGCCGCACGCCAGGGCCCGTCGGGGAAGCAGTCATCGTCGCTAGTCCGAGAAGCGGTAGCGGAACAGGGCCAGGACCGCCGTCACCCCGTGGCGCCAGGTGATCTTCTTCCCCTCGTCGTAGGACCGGCCGTAGTAGGCGATCGGCAGCTCGTACACGCGCCAGCGGCCCTTCAGGATCTTCGCCGTCAGCTCGGGCTCGATCGTGAAGTCGTCCGACCGCAGCCGGAGGCCGTCGAGGACCTCGCGCCGCATGACCTTGTAGCCCGTCTCCATGTCCGAGAGCGTCGTGTTGAAGAGGACGTTCGTGAGCAGGCTCAGCACGCGGTTGCCGACGAGGTGCCAGAACAGGAACACCCGCTGCGGGCGGCCGCCCGAGAGGCGCGACCCGTAGACGACGTCGGCCTTGCCGTCCAGGATCGGCTGCATCAGGGCGGGCAGGTCGACCGGGTCGTACTCGAGGTCCGCGTCCTGCACCGCCACGATGCGGCCCCGCGCGAGCGCGAACCCGGTCCGCAGCGCGGCGCCCTTGCCGCGGTTCGAGTGGTGGCGGACGACCTCCACGTCCGGGTGGTCGAGCGTCGCGAGCTTCGCCGCGGTCCCGTCGGTCGAGCCGTCGTCGACGACCACGATCTGCTTGGAGAAGGGCAGCGCGTGGAGCCGGTCGATCACCTCGAGGACCGTCGCCTGCTCGTCGTAGACCGGCACCACGAGGGTCAGCTGGGGCCGGTCGGGCACCGCAGGAGGGTAACCTCACGAGGCTCGCGGACCCTCCACCGGCGACGGTCCGCCGGGATCCCCCGGTGCGATGCCGCGGTGTCGAGGGGCCCGCCGTGACGTCACGGCGCGTCCGCGTGGGCGGCGAAGGCGACGAGCACCGGGATCCAGCCGTCGTCGTAGCGGGCCCGCCGCGCGGCGCCGATGTCGACCCGCTCCCAGCCGCGGTGCTCGAGCACCACGCGCGTCCCCGTGCCCTCCGGACGGAAGCGGACCTCGACCTCGGTCGCCTCCTCGGCCGGTCGACCCGGATGCCAGCCGAACACCACGCGCACCCCGGGGTCCCAGACCGAGATCGTGCCCCAGAGATGGCGCTCGCCGGTGTCGTCCGTCTCGACGATGGCACCGCCGACGCCCGCGTCCACCGTCACGGTGCGAGCCCGTTCCGCCGCCACGGAGTGGGTGGCGCGCGGCCACCAGCGCCCGAGCTCCGCCGTGAACGCCGTGAAGGCGCGCACGGGGTCGGCCTGCACCACGACCTCGCGCAGGACGGGTGGGATCGTGCTCGTGCTCATGGTCCGGCCTCCTCGTCGACGTGACGCGCGAACTCGGCGAGGACCTCGTCCCAGTAGCCGGCCACCCAGGCGTGGAGCTCGGCGAGCCCGGGCCGGTCGAGCGCGTAGAGGTTGCGGGTCCCCTGCCGTCGATGGGTCACGAGACCGGCCTCGGTCAGCACGCGCAGGTGGCGCGAGACGGCGGGCCTGCTGACCGGGAGCGCGTCGGCGATCTGACCGACCGCCACGGGACCTCGGGCGACCCGCTCGAACACCGCGCGTCGCGTCGGGTCGCCGAGCGCGTCGAGGACAGCTTCGTAACCCATCAGTAACGGTTACTCTAAAGTTACCGATGGCGGCCGTCAAGAGCCCGACGCCGGCCGACCGGACCGTCGGAAGGCGTGCAGCTCGAAGTGGACGTCGAGCGTGAGGTCGTCGGCGCGGGCGAGACGCTCGGACTCGTCCGGACGTGCCTGAAGCCAGAACGGCGTCATCCGGAAGAGGTCGACGAGCTCCCGGGCGGAGCCCAGACGCACGGTGTAGGCGAGCTCGCGGCGGGCCGTCCGGCGGAGCGGGCCGCCGTGCGTCTCGTACTCGAGCCGCTCGGCGCCGTCCGACGCCCCGCGTCCGAGCAGCCGACGCAGCTGCCGGAGGTGGCCACGGCCGGATCGCACCGGGAGGCCGAGCACCGTGCCGACCGCGAAGGTCGCCTGGACAGGCCAGGATCACCGGCGGAGGCCCGC
>CADCWC010000063.1 GCA_902806305.1 uncultured Thermoleophilia bacterium
GGCAGCAGCACGCCGCCGCGCGCGGCGCGCCGCGCCGCGCCGCGGACGTCATGGGCGCCGGTCGTCCGTGGCGCCGCGCGCCGCTCGAGCAGCCCGATCGCCTCGGCGGTGTCCGACTGACGACCGGCCACGACGACCGGGTCGGGGGACGGCTCGAGCGTCTCGGCGAGCACGCGTCCGCCCTCGAAGCCGGTCTCGCGGGCCAGCGACACGCGGATCTCGGGCAGCTCGAGCACGGCCTGGGAGCGCGCGTCCACCGCCCCGGATTCTACGACCGCCCCACCGGCGGGTCGGACGATCGCCGACCCGTGCCCGGTAGGCTCCGGCCATGCGCCGCCACCTCCGCCGACGCGTGCTCATGCCGGTTGCGGCGGTCGTCATGCTCTCCGCGTGCGCGGGCGGCGGCGACGACGACGCCGCCCTTTCGCGCGACGAGTGGCGGGAGCGCGCCGCGGATCGATGCGCCGAGGCGCGCGACGCGATGGTCGACGCCTCCGGGACGGCCGACCCGGTGGCCCGCGCGGCCGCGCAGGCCGAGGTGGTGCGATCGCTGACCGGAGACCTGCGCGAGCTCGAGCCCCCGGCCGAGGACCGCGCCGCCGTGCGCGAGACGCTCGACGCGCTGGACGGCGCGGCGGCGCTCGCGGTCGAGGGCGTCGAGGCCCGGCGCGGGGGCGACGAGGCCGAGCTCGGCCGGCTGCGGGACCAGGTGGAGGACCTGCAGGCACGGAGCCGGGAGGTGGCTGCGGCCTCCGCGTCCTACGGCCTCAACGACTGCATGGCCGTGCCCGGGTGACCGACGGCCGTCAGGGGAGCAGCTCGCAACCGTACGCCTCGCCGATGGCCGCGACCATCCCGAAGTCCGGCTCCTCGTCCGACGGCGGCGGCAGCGTGCGGCTGCCCGCGGGCGTGCTCATGGCGATGACCAGATCCTCGAAGCCGGCGGGCGTGCAGATGAACAGCATCCGACAGCCGGCCTCGCCGACCGTGTAGCGGTGGGGGACGTCGCGCGGACCGAACAGGTAGTCGCCCGCGCGCGCCTCGACGGTGACGTCGCCGACCTCGAAGGTCGCGTCCCCCTCGAGGATCCAGAAGGCCTCGTCCTCGCGCCGGTGGACGTGGAGCGGCGCCTCGGCGCCGGGGGGCTCGGTGACCTCCACGATCGCCATCCGCCCACCGGTGTCTGCAGCCGTCGCCTTGATGACGGCCAGGGCGCCGAACCACCACCGGGCGTCACCCTCACCGGTCGGGACGACCGCCGGGCCGGGGGTGGGGGCGGTGCTCGTGTCGTGCGTCATGACTCCTCCTCCGTGGTGTTCGCCTCGACCGACAGAAGCGCGATCGCGTAGCGCCAGGCTCGGTCCGTGCCCCTTCGGGCCACGCCGATGCCGCCCTGCGCGACGACGAGCGCCGTGTCGCGGGCCTGGACGACGCGCGACGCGTCGGGGACGTAGGTCGCGGGCCCGTCCCACAGCACGGCCGCGAGCCGGCGGATGTCCGCGGCGCCGCGGGCCTCCGGCCGGTCCTCGGCCACGAGCACGCCGCCGTCCTCGAAGAGCTCGGCGAGCGCCACGTGATCGTGCGTCAGGAAGGCGTCCTCGAGCAGCGTCTCGAGCTCCTCCGGCGTGTGCGCGCCCCGTGCCATGGCGTGACGGTAGGTGCCGCGCGGCGCCGCGTCTCTACCAGAGATCTGGCATGTCGCGGCGTCGCGAACGGTCTAGCATCCGCGCGGTGAGCCGCTACGCCAAGGATCGGGCCCGCGAGCGGATCGCCGGCCTGGCGGGTGAGGGGCGTGATCTCGTGACGTTCTGGCGCGCCGCGGGCGAGGCCGTCTCGAGCGCCGTCCCGCACTTCCTGGCGCCGTGCTGGTTCACGTTCGACCCCGCATCGCTCCTCGTCACGAGCCACTACCAGGACGGCCTCCCCGAGATCCCGCCCGAGTGGCTCGCGCACGAGTACTTCGAGGACGACTTCCACAAGATGGCCGACGTCGCGCGCTCCCCGCGTGGCGTCTCGACGCTCCACGAGGCGACCGGGGGCGACCCGAGCCGTAGCCGGGCGTGGACCCTGTACATGCAGCCGTACGGTGCCGAGCAGGAGTTGCTCATGGCGCTCCGGACCGGATCCGGCACCACGTGGGGCATGCTCGGCCTCTACCGCGAGGCGGGCAGCCGGGCCTTCGACGACGACGAGCTCGAGTTCCTGCGCGGCGTCTCCGGCCATCTCGCGGAGGGGGCCCGGCGGGGCCTCCTGGTCGGGGAGGCGTCGGACCCCGACGGGCCGGACGCCCCGGGACTCGTCGTGCTGCGCGACGACTGGAGCGTGGAGTCGCTCACGCCCGGCGTCGAGCGATGGCTCTCGGAGCTGCCCGGCGGCGACTGGGAGGCACGTGGCGTCCTGCCGCCGTCGGTCCTCGCCGTCGCGGGCCGCGCACTGCGAACGGCGGAGGGCGTGCATGCCCCGGGAGACGTCGCGCTCGCGCGGGTGCTCTCCCGTGACGGCCGCTGGATGGTTCTCCACGGCGCCTCGCTCGTCGCCTCCGGGACACGCCGGGTGGCCGTGATCGTCGAGCCGGCCCATCCCGCTCGCATCTCGCCGTTGCTGATGGCCGCCTACGGCCTGACCGACCGCGAGCAGGACGTCACGCGGCTCGTCCTGCGCGGCGAGGCGACGACGGGCATCGCCACCCGGTTGTCCGTCTCGCCGCACACGGTCCAGCAGCACCTGAAGAGCATCTTCGAGAAGACGGGCGTCCGGAGTCGCCGCGACCTCGTCGGCAAGGTGTTCTTCTCGCACTACGAGCCGCGCGTGCGCGACAACGAGCGACGGGTCGCTCGCGACGAGCCGATCCGGGGCGGCCCGTTTCCGGCGCGCGCGCGGCCCTGACGATCCG
>CADCWC010000064.1 GCA_902806305.1 uncultured Thermoleophilia bacterium
CCGCCATCTGGCAGGTGCTGGCGGGCAGCGGCCCTCGCGCCGAGCGCATCCGCGAGCACGCGCACCACTCGATGGCGCCCGTGTGGGAGACGAACCACGTCTGGCTCATCTTCGTGCTCACCGTCCTGTGGACGACGTTCCCCGTCGCGTTCGGCTCGATCGCGTCGACGCTGTGCGTGCCGCTGTTCATCGCGGGCGTCGGGATCATCATGCGCGGCGCCGCCTACGCGCTGCGCGCGGGGACGTCGTCGCCGCGCCAGGTCAAGACGATCGACATGGTCTCGGCCATCTCCTCGGTCCTGACGCCGTTCTTCCTCGGGACCGCGGTGGGGGGCGTGGCGTCCGGGCGGGTGCCCGTGGGCAACGCGGAAGGCGACCTCATCACGAGCTGGCTCAACGCGACGTCGCTCATCCTCGGGGTGATCTCCGTCGTGACGGCGGGCTACATGGCCGCGGTGTTCCTGGCCGCGGACGCCGCGCGGCACGGGGAGGACGACCTCGCCGAGGACTACCGCCTGCGTGCGCTCATCGCCGGGGCGCTCGGCGGCGTGGCGGCGGTCGCCGGCCTCGCCGCCCTGCGGGCCGACGCGCGGGCGCTGTTCGACGAGCTCCTGAGCGGCGCGGGGGTGCCCGCGGTCATCGCCTCGGGGGTCGCAGGCGTCGCCACGGTCGTCCTCCTGCTCACCCGTCGCTACGAGGTGGCCCGCTACACGTCCGCGGTGGCCGTCGCGGCGATCATCGCCGGCTGGGCGCTCGCCCAGAACCCGACGATCCTGCCGGGGCTGACCATCGACGACGCCGCGGCGCCCGAGCCGACGCTCATCGCCGTGATGGTCGCGGTGGTGGCGGGCGCCTTCGTGCTGCTGCCGTCCCTCGGGCTCCTGTTCACGCTGACGCTCGGTGGAAAGCTCGGCGAGGGCGCGGACGAGCCGGCCGACCCGCGCGGCGTGCGCGAGGGGCTGCTGACGTCCGCGACGGACCGGACCGGCCGGCTCGCCCTGGCGGCGTTCACCGTGGGGGCGGCCTTCCTGGTGATCGGCGAGGTCTTCTGGATGCACGCCGTCGGCGTGGTGGCCTCCACCGCGGCGATCCTGCTCGGGCTCCAGGCGGTCCTGCCCGCGTTCCTGACCGAGCCGCTCGAGGCGGAGGGCAGCGGGCGCCCCGGCCCAAGCCCGCCGGTCGAGGCGGCGGGCTGGGCGCTGACGCTCTACGCGCTGTGGAACGTGCTACGGCGCCGCTGACGCCGCGCGGGCCGGTCCGGCGGGCGCGCGGGGGATGATGGGCCCATGAGCACCGCCGACGAGTCCGCCTCCGTCCTCGACGCCTTCCGCCTGGACGGCAGGGTCGCCGTCGTCACCGGGGGCAACCGCGGCCTGGGCCGCGCCTTCGCCCAGGCGCTCGCGCAGGCCGGCGCCCGCGTCGCGATCGCGGCCCGCGACAGCGGCCGGTCCGGCGACGTCGCCGAGGAGCTCGGCGTGCTGGCCGTCGACGCCGACGTCACCGACCGGGCGAGCGTGGAGGCGATGCTCGAGCGGGTGACGAGCGAGCTCGGCCCCGTCGACGTGCTCGTCAACAACGCGGGGACGTGCTTCCACCGCCCGGCGCTCGAGGTCCCCCCGCAGGAGTGGCGGCAGGTCTTCGACGTCAACGTGGACGGGCTGTGGCACTGCTCGCAGGTCGTCGGCGCGCAGATGGTCGAGCGGGGAACGGGCGTCATCGTGAACATCGGCTCGATCTCCGCGCTCATCGTCAACCGCCCGCAGATGCAGCCGGCCTACAACGCCTCCAAGGCCGCCGTCCACCAGCTCACCAAGTCCCTCGCGGCCGAGTGGGCGCCCCACGGCGTGCGGGTCAACGCCCTGGCCCCGGGCTACGTCAAGACGGAGATGGCGCCCGTCGAGGACCCGCGCTTCAAGCCGCGCTGGGTCGACGACGCGCCCATGCAGCGCTACGCGGTCCCCGAGGAGCTCGGGCCG
Source organism: uncultured Thermoleophilia bacterium (assembly GCA_902806305.1). Classification (GTDB taxonomy): domain Bacteria; phylum Actinomycetota; class Thermoleophilia; order Gaiellales; family F1-60-MAGs149; genus CADCWC01. The sequence goes on from CADCWC010000064.1 coordinate 1,977, forward strand.
TCGCTCGTCTACCTGGCCAGCGACGCGTCGAGCTTCATGACGGGCTCCGTGCTCGTCGTCGACGGCGGCTACACGCTCTGGTAGCCGGCCGCCCCCCTAGTCCTCCTGCTCGGGCAGCCGGCCGCCCGCGGGCACCGAGCCGCCCTCGGGGACGACGGCCTGGCAGCCCACGAGCGTGATGTCCCCGTCGGGCTCGCCGACCGTTGCCCCGACGGACACCTCGACCTCGTCGTCGAGGATCGCCCGGTCAACCGTCGCGCCCGCCCGCACGATCGCGCCCGGCAGCAGCACCGAGTCGCGCACCGTCGCTCCCGCCTCGACGACGACGCCGCGCCCGATGACGCTGCGCTGGACGGAGCCGCCGATGGTGGAGGCCGCGGCCAGGAGCGACTGCTCCACGACTCCCCCGCCGAGGATCCGCGCGCCGGCGCGGCGCCGGGCGCCGCGCGTGAGGATGGGCCAGTCGGGGTCGTCGAGGTCGATGGGGGGCTCCTCGGCGAGCAGCTCCTGGTGGGCCTCCCAGTAGGCGGGGATCGTGCCGACGTCGCGCCAGTAGCCCGTGAAGCGGTGCTCGCGCGCCGTGCCCCGGTCCACGAGGCGCGGCAGCAGCTCGCTGCCGAGGTCCTCGAGCTCGTCGGCGCCCTGCTCGTCGGCCAGCTCGTCGAGGGTGTCGAGCAGCGCGGCCGGGCGGAAGGCGAAGACCTCGTTGCTGATCAGGTTGCCCTTGGGCTCCTCGGGCTTGTAGACGTACTCGCGGATCCTGCCGTCCCCCGCCTGCACGACGCCGTAGCGGCCGGCGTCCTCCGGGTCGACCTCCGTGGTGACCATCGTCACGTCGGCCTCGGCCTCCAGGTGCTCCTCGATGACCTGCCCGTAGTCCAGCCGGTAGACCGCGTCGGCGCTCACGACGATGAT
>CADCWC010000065.1 GCA_902806305.1 uncultured Thermoleophilia bacterium
CGAGGTAGCGGGTGATCAGGACTGCCGGGACGTCGCCGTGTCGCAGGCCCCGGCTGACGACGCCGACCGCCTCGACCACGGGGACGGCCGCGGCGGCCATCTGCCGCAGCAGCCGGAACTCGCGCCGTGCCTCCTCGTCGCTCAGCTCCTTGAAGGCGAAGAGCTCGTCCCCGTAGGAGACGAAGCGCACGACGTGCTGGTGGACGCCGTGCGGCGCCTCGACCACACGCGGTGAGCGCCACTCGGCCAGTGGTTGCCCCCACGGCAGGTCGGTGAAGGTCGGCAGCCCCGTCCCGGCCACGAACTGGAAGTCGAGGACGTTCCCGGGCCTCCGGCGACGATCCGTCTCCACGGCGGCAACGGTAGCGCGTGGCGATGCCCGTTCGGGCCTCGACGACGGCCCGGGATCGCGACCGTCGACCCGGAGCGTTCAGGCTCCGTCCGGCTTGCGGGCGCGGCTCGGCGCGACGCGCGGCGGCTCGTTCGGCATCTTCGGGTAGACGGGCGGCCAGGGAGCGTCCATCAGCCCGGCGGCGAGGTCTCGCTCGGACCGCTCGAGCAGGGGCTCGAGCGAGCACGGGTGGTCGTCGATCGCGGCCCACGGATCGCCGGCCGCCGCCACGCGCGCGGGCACGGAGGCGATCGTGAGGGTCTCGGGATCGATCGACCCGAGCTCGTCCCAGGCGAACGGCGTCGAGACCTGCCCACCGGGGCGCGGCCGGGCGCCCCAGGCCGAGAACACGGTCTTGTGCGGCGCGTTCTGGTTGTAGTCGACGAACACGCGGCGCCCGCGCTCCTCCTTCCACCAGGCGGCCGTCAGGAGGTCGGGGCGACGGCGTTCGAGCTCGCGCGCGAACGCCACGGCGGCCGCCCGCACGGCGTAGGAGTCGAGGCTCCCGGCGACCCGCACGTAGACGTGGATGCCCCGGCGGCCCGTCGTCTTCGGGAAGCCCCGGAGGCCGAGCTCGTCGAGCAGCGTCCGCGCCTCGTGCGCCGCCTCGCGCACCATCTCGAGCGTGACGCCCTCCGTGGGATCGAGGTCGATCCGGAGCTCGTCGGCCACGTCCGGGTCGTCGAAGCGCGTCGGCCAGGCGTGGAACCCGAGGCAGCCGCTGTTGACGGCCCAGACGACGTGCGCCAGATCCATGGCCACGAGCGCGTCGGAGGTGGTGCCGTTCGGCGTCGCGACCTGGACGGTCGTCAGCCACTCGGGGGCGGTCTTCGGGACGCGCTTCTGGAACCAGGACTTGCCGTCGGCTCCGTCCGGGTAGCGCTCCATCATGATCGGGCGCCGGCCGATGGCCCGCAGGACGGGCTCCTCGAGCGCGATGTAGTACCGGACGAGGTCGAGCTTCGTCTCGCCCCGCTCGGCGAAGAACACGCGCTCCGGGTGGGAGACGACGAGCGACCGTCCGGCCACCTCGACCTCCACGCCGTCGGACGCCGCCATGGCGCACAGCGTAGAGGTGCGTCCGGGTCGGCGCACGCCGGCGGCCGGCCGCGCCGTGGCGACTGCGCGGTCAGCGAGGGCTCGGCGAGAGCCCGTGCCGGGCGCCCTCGTCGAGCAGCCGCTCCTCACTCACCGCGCCGCCGACGGCGGTCGGCGCCGTGACCGAGAGCTCGGCGTAGAGCGCGGCCCAGCGCACGCGCTCCTCCGCGTCGGCGCCGCGGAGATCGGCCCAGACGTAGGCCGCGACCAGGAGGTCGCTGGCGCCCGTCGTGTCGACCACGGGTCGCCCGACGTCCGACGCCGGCACGTCGTGACGGCGGCCCTCGAGGATCGCCACGGCACCGCTCGGACCCTGGCTCACGACGACCGTCGGCACGGAGCGGGCGAGATCCTCGACCGCCGCCTCGAGGTCGGACCGCTCGGTCAGCACGAGCGCCTCGTGCTCGCGGAGGAAGAGCGCCCGGCTCTCGCCGAGCGCGGCGGGCAGGCGGCGCGCGAAGGCCCGCGCGTCGTCGTTGCCGCACGTGACGTAGCTCGCGACGCCGGACGGCACGCACGTCAGCTGGTCGATCCCTGCGACCATCGCGGCCGGCGCGTGGTTCGCCACGTCGGCCGCCGTGCACCGCACGCCCTGGTCGACGGTGACCATCGCGCTGTCCCCCGCGACGGGCAGGACGACGGTGACCGGCGTGACGCGGGACCGACGACCGATGACCTCGACCCCCTCGCGCGCGAGCTCCTCGCGGAGGAAGTCGCCGGCCAGGTCGTCGCCGAGCGGCGCGGCGAGCGCGGTGCGCAGGCCGAGGCGGGCGCCGGCCACGGCCGTGATCGCGCCGCCGCCGGGCGAGCGGAGCAGGTCCCCGGCGAAGAGCTCCGCGCCGAGGGTGGGCAGGCCTTCCAGGCCCACGAACGTGAGATCGAGGAAGGCGGGGCTGAGGACGACCAGGTCGAACGTCACGGTGCACGAGTCTAATGTCTGGTGCCCCCGGCTCGACGAGCTACGCCGTCCGCTGCGCCGCCGCGTCGGTCGGACGGCTCGCTCAGCGCCGCCACGACCGGGGCGAACCGCTCCACGGCGCCGTCGTCGCGACCGAGGTCCGCGAGCCGCACGATCGCCGTCTGGACGCCTGCGTCGCGCAGCGCGGCGAAGCGCCGCACGTGGTCCGCCACGGGCGCTGCGTGCACCGACGCGGCGTACCGTGACGGGGCCGCGCGGCCCGGCCGGAGGCGGGTCACGAGCTCGGCGACGTCGGCGGCCGTCGAGGCGGCGAGCGCCGTCGAGAGATGCGTGACCTCGATCTCGCGGGCGTCGCGGCCCGCGTGGTCGCAGTGGGCGGCCAGGACGTCGAGCTTGCGACGGACGGTCGGGGGGTCGCCGAACAGGTTGCAGCCGTCGGCCCGCTCGGCCACGAGGCGGAGCGTGCGCCGCTCGCCCGAGCCGCCGACGACGATCGGCACGTGCTCCTGGAGCGGTCGGGGGTAGCAGGCGGCCTCCGGCACGGTGATCCGGCGGCCCTCGAAGGAGGGCGCTCCCGGCCCCCAGAGCAGCGGCAGCAGCTCGAGCGCGTCGGCGAGCAGGTCGTAGCGCTCGGCCCGCGGCGGGAACCGCCACCCGTAGGCGCGGTGCTCGTCCTCGAACCACCCGGTGCCGAGACCGCAGACCGCCCGGCCGCCGCTCAGGACGTCGAGCGTCGCGACGATCCGACCGAGGTGCGCGACGTTGCGGAACGTGACGGCCGCGACGAGCGCACCGACGCGCAGGCGAGTGGAGCAGGCGGCCAGGTAGCCGAGCGTCGTAAAGCTCTCCGGCAGGTCCTCCCACGGACGGCCGACCTGGGGGATCTGGCGCATGTGGTCCATGACCCAGAGCGACTCGAACCCCGCCTCCTCGGCCTCCGCCGCCACGCGCCGGAGCCGAGGTCCGAGCTCGCGGGCGCCGCCGCTCCAGTCGAATCGCGAGAGGTGGAGGCCGAAGCGCAGGCCGCGCGACGGGGCGGCCGCCCGGTCGCCGGTGTCCGGGGACGGCGCGTCGAGCGTCCCACCCCCGGAGCGGTCGACCTCGACGACGGCGGCGAAGCCCTCCGCCCGGACGGCCTCGCGGGCCTCCCGATGGCGCCGGATCTGGGCCCGCAGCACGCCTGCGGCCACGGGGCGCGGCCGCAGGGCGTTCCAGCGCCGACACTGCGCCTCGGAGGTGTCGAACAGCACGACGACGCCCGGGACGCCGTGCGCCCCGGCGCGCTCGAGCCACGCGCGACGACGGTCGGCGTCGAGCCCGAGCGTGTCCACGACGACCGTCAGCCCGCGGCGCAGCCGGGCCTCCACGATCGCGTCGAGCACGGCGAAGGCGTCCGCCGAGGCGGCCAGGTCGTCGTCGGCCTCACCGACCATCCCGCGCAGGCGGTCGCTCGACACGATCTCGCCGGGCGCGAAGCGCTCGGCGGCCCAGGTGCTCTTGCCCGAGGCCGACGGCCCCACGAGCACGACGAGCGACGGCCGCGGCAGATCCACGCCCGCGATGCTCCCACACCGACGTCGGAGCCCCCGTCGGGTGGCTTGCCCACCGCCCGCCGACGCGCCGCCCGGTACAGTCGGCCGGTGGCGACGGAGGGGTCACGGGTGGACGCCGAGCCCGTCGGCCCGACCCCGTCGGTCACGCTCGCGGAGCTGCTCGCGGCGCCCGGCCCGGTCGCCCTCGACGGCGGCCTCGCCACGGAGCTCGAGGACCAGGGCCACGACCTCTCGGACGCGCTCTGGTCGGCGCGCCTCCTCCGCGACGACCCGGCGGCCGTCGAGGCGGCCCACCTCGCGTTCCTGCGCGCGGGCGCGCGGGTGCTCGAGACGGCGAGCTACCAGGCGAGCGCCGAGGCCTTCGTCGCGGCCGGGCTCCGAGCCGACGAGGCGGAGGTACTCCTCGCACGGAGCGTGCTCCTGGCCTGCCGGGCACGGGAGCGCTTCCTGGCCGAGCGGCCCGGCGCGCCGGTCCCGCTCGTCGCCGCCTCGGTCGGACCCTACGGCGCGTTGCTTGCGGGTGGTCAGGAGTACACGGGCGCCTACGGCGACGTCGCGGCCGCGGATCTCGAGCGGTTCCACGAGCGACGGCTCGGCACCCTGCTCGCCGCGGCACCGGATGCAGTCGCGTGCGAGACGATCCCTCGCGCCGACGAGGCCGCCGCCCTGGCCCGCGTGCTCGACCGCCTCGACGCGCCCGGCGCCTGGATCGCGTTCACCTGCCGCGACGGGCGCACGACCGCGGGCGGCGATCCGATCGAGACGGCCGTCGCGGCCGCCACGACCGGTCGAGCGGTCGTCGCCGTGGGCGTCAACTGCACCGCGCCCGAGCACGTCGACGAGCTGCTCGAGCGCTGTGCCGCGGTCACGGACCTGCCGCTCGTCGCCTACCCGAACGGCGGTCGGGTGTGGGACGGCCCAGCCCGCCGCTGGTCGTCGCTCGGCGCCGATCGACTGCCCGTCGCGGCCGTTCGGGACTGGGTCGCCGCGGGTGCGCGGCTCGTCGGCGGCTGCTGCGGCCTCGGGCCCGTGGCGATCGAGGGGGTCGCGGCCGCCCTCGCCGAGCGACCGCCGGCGCCCTCCTGAGGCCGGTCCGTCAGCCGACGCGCATGGCGCGACGCACCCAGGCGATCAGGAGGAGCTGCAGCGGCAGGCGCGCGTAGAGCGCCCACGGGCCGCCGGGGACGTCGTACCGCTCGGCCTGGACGGCCATGTGCACGTTCGCGGGGAACACCGCGACCAGGGTCGCGATCAGCCACCAGCCGGCGGCGCGTCGCGTCGACGGCGGGAGGAGTCCGAGACCGCCGACGACCTCGGCGACGCCACTGAGGTGGACGAGCGGCTCGTGCGCCGGCAGCCACGGCGGCATCACGCTCACGTAGGCGTCCGTGTGCGTGAAGTGCAGCACCCCGGTGACGCAGAATCCGAGCGCGGCGAGGAGGCGCAGGACCAGGTCCACCAGCGGATGCTACGTGGGTCGCCCCGCCGCGGCCGCGCGGAGGGCCGTCCTCGGAGGCGGCCCTCCGCGCGGCGGAGGCGGGCGGAGGCGACGACGCGGGCGTCAGGCGCTCGTGGCCAGGATCGCGTCGGGATCGACGCGGTCGTACACCGGCGTGAAGCGGGCCAGGCGGCCGAGCGCCGCACCGGGCGCGATCGCCATGCGCTGCATCCAGGCCGGCAGGTACGGAAGGCGCACGTCCTCGAAGTGGGCGTGGGCGATGACCGCCATCCGCAGCGGGTTCGGCATGCCCTTGCGCGACGTCTTCCCGTCCTGCGCGAGCCCGTACATCGTCTCGATGAAGCGCTCGAACTCGAGCGCCGGCCGGACCTCCACGCGGAAGCGCAGGTCCTCGTCGCCACGGTTCCAGAACCGGTGCGGCGTGCCGGCCTCCACGAGGATCGACTCGCCGGCCTCGAGCGTCAGCCGCTCTCCCCCGGCCCGGACGGTCATGGTGCCCGAGAGGATCTCGAAGAGCTCGTCCTGCCGCGGATGCACGTGGGTCCCGGCCACGAAGCCGCCCGGCTTCACCGTGCAGACGAACTCGGTGAGCTCACCGTCGGTCTCGGCCGAGGTCCGCACGAACTCGAGGACCTCGCCCGTGACGGGGTTCTCGATGACGTCGCCTGCCTTGATCACTGCCTGCTCCTCGTTCTCCGTGCCGGACGACCACCGCCCGACAGGACGATCATCCGGTCGGGCGGACCGCCCCGCACGGCGGCTGCCGACCGTCCTGCCCTCGGTGCATCCCCCGACCCTCAGGTCGAGCCAGGCGCCCCTCGTAGGCGGGCCCGCCCTCGCGCCGGGTACGGAGAACCCCCCGTCGTCCCGGTGCCGGAAGAGCGCGGTTAGAGTCCCGCGGGCCATCCACCCGGGGGGACGATCGTGCGCGGACGAAGGGTCGGACGACGGACACGCGCACTCGCGGCGGGGGCGGCGCTCGCGTTCGCGTCCGCAGGCCCCGGCACCGCCTCGGCGGAGCCGGTCAGTCCCACGCCCGCGTTCGTCGAGACGCCGTGCGCGTTCCCGCTCTCGGCCCGTCAGGCCGTCGGCTTCAACGTGCTCTGCGGACGGGTCGGCGTGCCCGAGCGGCACAGCGCCCCGGAGGGACGCCGGATCCATCTGGCCGTGGCCGTCCTCCGCAGCCCGAATCCGACGGGTCCGCCGCTCGTCTACCTGAACGGCGGCCCGGCGGGCGAGAGCGGCGGCCTCGTCCCGGCGCTCGTGGACCGCGGCCTGACGCTTCGTCGCCTGCTCCAGGCCCGGGACGTCGTGGTCTTCGACCAGCGTGGCGTCGGGCGCTCCACGCCGCCGCTCTCCTGCGCGGTCGAGACGGTGATCGCCCCGCGCGGCCCGCTCGCTCGGGCCCTCACGGACTGCGCCGCCCGGCTCGGCCGCTGGGGCGTCGACCTCGGCGCCTACACCACGGCCGAGAACGCCGCCGACGTGGCCGCGCTCGCGACCGCGCTCGGCGTCGCGACCGTCGACCTGTACGGCTCCTCGTACGGCTCCCGGCTCGCGCTGACCGTGATGCGCGATCATCCCGCGACCGTCCGCAGCGTCATCCTCGACGCCCCGGTGCCGGTGGAGGCGGATCTGGCCGCCGACCTCGGCGTCAGCTTCGACCGGGCGCTACGCCGCGTGTTCGCCGCCTGCTCGGCCGACCGCGCCTGCGCACGCGCCTACCCGCGGCTCGAGGCGAGCCTCGTCCGCGCGTACCGGCGCCTCAACCGGAGGCCCGTGCGGGTGCGGCCGGTCGACTCGGAGACGGGCACGCGCGGCCCTGAGATCCAGGTGGACGGCGACGCCTTCATGGACCTCGTGTACCTCGTCGTGTTCGCGGGTGCGGCGCAGATCCTGCCCCAGGTGGTCGACGACGCCGCCAACGGTGACGACACGTTGCTCCGGATCGTCAGCACGCTGGCGGACCCCTCCTCGGCCGAGGACCTGAGCACGCACGGGATGTACCTCTCCGTCATGTGCCAGGAGGAGTTCGCCTTCAGCTCGTTCGCCCGGGCCACGGCGCGCGACGCCCGCCTGCTCGAGCCGGTGCGACGCGCGAACCGGCAGGCCGTGCGCCGGCTGTTCGACGCCTGCGCGGCCTGGCCGGTCGGTCGGACGTCGGAGATCGAGACGCAGCCGGTCCGGAGTGCGTTACCGACCCTGATCCTGGCGGGGCAGTTCGATCCGATCACGCCGCCGGAGTACGCCGCGCAGATCGCGCGGAGCCTCCCGAACGGCATCGCCGTCACGGTCCGCGGCTACGGCCACGGCACCGTCGGCCTCGGCCCGTGCCCGGTGGCGATCGTCGCCGCGTTCCTGGCCGACCCGACGGCGACGCCGGACGTCCGCTGTGCGGCCTCGGTCCCGTTCCGGTTCTCGTTGCCGCGGCGAGGCCGGCCGACGCCGAACCCACGGCCGACCGAGTCGGCGGCGACCGTCCGTCGCGGTCGCCGCGGCAGCCCCGTGCCGGTGGCCTTCGCGGGCGGCTGAGGCCGTCCCCGGCCGGCGCCCCCGTCGGAGCCTCAGGCGTCGCTCGGCCGGGCCTCCGGGAACCGTGGCAGGCCGTCGTCCGGGATCGGCTCCCACGACACGGCGTAGGCCGTGTACTGGCGGTGCGTCGGCCGCACGCCGGGATCCTGGTCGAGCGCCCCCAGGCGGACGCCGATGCGCGGCGGGTCGCCCGGCACGCGGCTGAAGAGCGCCGACCCGCAGCGGCCGCAGAACGCCTTCTCGGCGCCGTCCGGCGGCGCCCAGCGGCGGATCTCCTCGGCGCCCTCGACGACGTGGAACGACCCGGGCGCGGTCTGACCGCTCACCGAGGCGGCGGTCCCGGTGCGGCGCCTGCAGCGCGTGCAGTGGCAGTACGCGGCGCCGAGGAGCGGTGCCGTGATCTCGAAGCGCACGGCGCCGCAGCCACAACCTCCGGTGAGGGGACGGGCGGGTGCAGCCACGCCGTGAACCGTAGCGGACCGTCGTCGGGGCGCCGGGCCGGTAGAGTGCCGCGGTGCCTCGACCGCTCCGCGTCGGACTGCAGCTGCCGGAGGTCGAGCGGGTCGTGGAGTGGCCCGAGGTCGCGGCGCTGGCGCAGGCGGCGGAGCGAGCCGGCTTCGACTCCATCTGGCTCGGCGACCACCTCCTGTACCCCGAGGAGGACGACCGGCCCGAACGGGGACCCCGGGAGGTCTGGACGCTCCTCTCCGGCCTGGCGGCCGTCACCCGGCGCGTGCAGCTCGGGCCGCTCGTGGCCTGCGCAGGCTTCCATCCGCCCGCCGTCCTGGCCAAGATGGCCGCCACCGTCGACGAGATCAGCGGCGGCCGGCTCATCCTCGGGCTCGGCTCCGGGTGGAACGAGTACGAGTTCCGGGCGTTCGGGATCCCGTTCGACCGCCGGGTGTCGCGTTTCGACGAGGCCTTCACCATCGTCCGCGGCCTGCTGGCCGGCGACCGCGTGACGCTCGCCGGGCGGTGGTGGCAGGTCGACGACGCGGTGCTGCTGCCTCCGCCACGCCGTCGCGTGCCGCTGATGATCGGCTCGAACGGGCCGCGCACGCTCGCCCTGACGCTCCCGCACGTCGACGCGTGGAACACCTGGTACGACGCCTACGGCAACACCGCGGCGGGGTTCGCGACGCTGAACGGCGAGATCACCGCGGCCGCGGTCGCGGCGGGCCGGTCACCCGAGGCGATCGACCGCAGCGCCTGCGTGCACGTGCTCCTCGACCGCGCGGCGGGGGAGCGGCCGATCCTGCCCGACGCCCCGCCGCTCGAGGGCGGCCCGGACGAGCTCGCGACGGCGCTTCGGGACCTCGCCGACGCGGGGGCCGACGAGGCGATCCTGGTCGTCGACCCGATCACGCTGTCGTCGGTCGAACGGCTGGGCGAGGTGCTCACGCGCCTCGACCGCTGAGCGCCGGGCGGGTCAGCGGCCGTCGGGGAACCAGCGCAGATCCGGCCGGCGCGAGTCGCGGCCCCAGCGCACCGACGACACGGCGAGCAGGACGGGGAGGGACAGCAGCACGGCGAGCGTCATGACGACTCCTCTGACGGCCCGTCCCGCAAGCGGCGGAGCGGGCGCGGGACGATGGATGTCGTCAGCGTCGCGCCGCTCGGCGCGGGGCGCCGTACGGGCCGCAGGCGTCCGGACGGGGACGCGCCCCCGCCTCGACGTGCGGATCGTCACACCCCCCGGCGGTCCGGCCCCCGGACCGCGCGCCCGAGGCGGACGGTTCTTGCCGCAGGAGACGTCGGTCCCGCACGACGCGTCCTGACCGTCCGGCCGCCGGGCGCGCCGGGCGGCCTGACCGGGGTCACGTACGATGGGCGCCGTCGTGAGCGCCACGCTGGTCGCCAAGGGCCTCGCCGCGGGTCACGGAGCTCGAGCGCTCTTCTCCGGCCTCGACCTCGTCGTCGCGCCGGGCGACGTGGTCGGCCTCGTCGGCGCGAACGGGGCCGGCAAGTCCACGCTGCTCGGCATCCTCGCGGGCCTCGTCCGGCCGGAGGGCGGGTCGGTCCGCCTCAGCCCGCCCGGCGCGACGGTCGGCTACCTGCCCCAGGAGGTGGACCGACGGCCGGGCGAGACGGTCCGCGACCTGTTCGCCCGACGGACGGGCGTGGCCGCGGCCCAGCTCGCGCTGGATCGGGCCACCCAGGCGTTGGCCGACGGACGCCCCGGGGCGGACGAGCCCTACGCGGTGGCCCTCGAGCGCTGGCTCGCCCTCGGCGGCCCGGACCTCGGCGAGCGCGGCGAGGCGGTCGCCGCCGAGCTCGGCCTCGACGTCGAGCTCGACCGCCCGACGGTCGCCCTCTCCGGTGGACAGGCCGCGCGGGCCGGCCTGGCCTCGCTCCTGCTCAGCCGCTATGACCTCTTCCTGCTCGACGAGCCGACCAACGACCTCGATCTGGACGGCCTCGAGCGGCTCGAGCGGTTCGTGACCGGCCTGCGCGCCGGGACCGTGCTCGTCAGCCACGACCGGGCCTTCCTCTCCGGCACCGTGACGCGGATCCTCGAGCTCGATCTCGCGCAGCGCCGTGTGGCGCACTACGGCGGCGGCTACGACGCCTACCTCGAGGAACGGGAGCTGTCCCGCCGGCACGCCCGCGAGGCGTACGAGCAGTACGCGGACACCCGCACGCAGCTCGAGGAGCGCGCGCGGATGCAGCGGGCGTGGATGGAGAAGGGCGTGAAGAACGCGCGGCGCAAGGCCCCGGACGGCGACAAGCTCGGTCGCAAGATGCGCGCGGAGTCGACGGAGCAGCA
>CADCWC010000066.1 GCA_902806305.1 uncultured Thermoleophilia bacterium
CCCAACCTCGCGCAGGTGCTGCTCGGGGCCGCGTGGATCCCCACGTGGTACTTCCTGAACCTCTACCTGCAGCAGGTGCTCGGCCTCGGCGCCTTCGAGGGCGGGGCCGCGCTGCTCCCGATGACGCTGGCGATCATGGTGATGATGGTCGTCCTGGCCCCGCGCGTCATCGCGCGCTTCGGGACCAAGGCGCCGATCGTCGGCGGCATGCTCGTCCTGGCCGCCGGCATGGCGTGGCTGTCGCTGGCCCGCGCCGGCGGCTCCTTCGCCGCCGACGTGCTGCCCGCCTCGCTCGTCGCGGCCGTCGGGATGGCGCTGGCGTTCATCCCGTCGCTCGGGACGGCGATCCAGTCCGCCCGGCCGGAGGAGGGCGGCCTGGCCTCCGGCATCGTCAACACGAGCTATCAGGTCGGCTCCGCGCTCGGGCTGGCCGCCATGACCGCGCTGGCCACTTCCCGAGGTGCCGACCGGCTCGGGGACGCCGAGGCGCTCACCGACGGCTTCTCCGCCGCCTTCACCGGCGCGGCGGGGATCGCCGTGGCCGGCGCCCTGCTCGCCGCGATCCTCCTGCGCCCGGCTCCGGCCCCGCAGGACCAGTCCCCCGCCGACAGCGACGACCGCGAACTCGTCGCCGCCTGACCCGCGCATCGCCGGGCGCCCGCCGGCCGGCGGGCGCCCGGCAGACGCTCGACCGAGGAGGAGCTCACCATGTGCCCGACCTGCCTGCGCGACGCCGCCGACGACGCCCTCGTGCGGGCGGTGCGCGCCGGCGACCCCGACGCCTTCGCCGAGATCCACCGGCGCCACGGCCCGTTGCTGGAGCGCTACGCCGCGCGCTTCGTCGCCGGCCGCGTCCCGGGGCCCGAGGACATCGTCCAGGAGGTCTTCGCTCGCGCGTACCTCGCCCTGCGCGCCGACGACCGGCCGATGCAGCTTCGCCCGTGGCTGTACCGCCTCACCCGCAACCGCGCGGTCGACGAGCTGCGGCGCACCCCGGCCACGGCCCTGCCCGCGGACTTCGACCTCCCCGGCGACGCGCTCGACCCGGCGCACGTCCTCGCGACGCGTCAGCGGGCGCGCTGCGTCCTGGACGAGCTGAGCCGGCTCCCCGCTCGTCAGCGCGACGCGCTGGTCGGGCGCGCCGTCCAGGGATGGTCCGTGCGCCAGCTGGCCGCCGTCCTCGGGACGTCGGAGCGGGCCGTCAAGGCGCTCACGCACCGCGGCCGCGCGACGGTGCAGCAGCGCGTCGTCGCGAGCGTGTGAGAGGCACACCGGCGCGTGTCATGCGCCGTCCGCCGCAGCACCTCGGGAGCCGGCACCCTCCTGGTCGGACGATTCCGACCCGATCGACCCAGGACAGCCGATCGACCACGAGCTCGGCGCCCAGGTCGGCCGCGATCTCCCGCCAGCTCACGGAGGGCCAGCACGGTCTCGAGGCCGGCGACCCCGCCGCCGGCCACGACGGCGCGGTGGCTGGCGCCGGCGGCGTCGGTGGTCAGCACGGGCCGGCGAGCGGGCGGCGGTGGATCATGGTTCCAGCGTGTTGCCCGACCGCGCGGTCGACATCCGCAGTCGCCCGCGCCCGACTGCGGGAAACGCGCACTTCAGCTTCGTTCAGGCACCGCCGACCGCGAGGCGGACGCCGTCCCCGGCGTGAGCCGGACGACGACGTGTCCGTCCTCGCGAGCGATGTCGACGGCGGCGTCCACACGTCGCCCGCAGACCAGCAGCCGCACAGGGTGGCCGGGCCGGAGATTCTGCCACCACTGCCGGCGGCGCAGCGTCCGGACGACGAGCGTGCCGTCCTCGCGGCGGTAGTTCACCGGCGTCCGGCGCACCCTCCCGGTGCGTCGCCCGGCGGCCTCCACCACGAGGACGTGCCGGCTCAACGCGGCGTGCAGCGGCGAACGCAGGATGGCCACCACGACGGGATTGACGACGTTGCGCATCGCCGCGTCCCCGAGGCGCATGTCAGACCGGACGCGCCTCGGGGCACGCGCTGCGGGGCGCTGTCGCGGCGCCGGACGCCGTGGCGCTCGGGGACGCCGGCCTGGTCATAGCTCTGTCGCGGCCGCGGCGGGTGCCTCCGCACCCGTCGCGCGCGGCACGACGAGGAGCGGGCAGCGTGCGTGGTCGGCGACGTATCGGGACACGCTTCCGAGCAGGACGCTGCCGAGGGGCCCGTAGCCTCGCGACCCGGTGACGAGGACGTCGATGCCGTGCGCGGCCTCGACGAGCGCGGGGCCCGCAAGTCCCGACACCGCGCGAACCCGCGACGGAACCGAGGGAGCGAGCTCGGCGACCGCGTCCGTCAGATAGCGGTCGAACCGCGTGTGGAGGTCATCGACGTCCCAGGGCGGCGGTGTTGGAGCGGGCGTGGTGAGCCAGAGGTACAGCGCGGGCTCGTAGACGCCGATGACCTCGAGCTGGGCGCTCAGTCGTGACGCCAGGTCGTGCGCGGCCCGGAGGGCGGTCCACGACTCGGCGCGTCCGTCGAAGCCGACGCCGACCGTGGCGAACCCCTGTCCGTCCCACCCGGCGGGCACGACCGCGACGGGACAGGAGGCGCCGTGGAGCAGCCGGTCCCCGACGCCGCCAGGGAGCAGGCGGCCGATGGCGGCGCGGTGCGTGACGCCGACCGCGATTAGTCGCGCCTGCCGGCGCCGGGCGAGGCGATGCAGCCCCTCGGCCGGGGAGTCGCCGGGGACCGCTTCCTTGCGGACGTCGCCGTCGCGCAGCCCCTCGAGCACCTCGAGCGCCTCGGCGCGGAGCGCCGCCGTGATCTCCGCGTCCGCCGCGTCCGAGGCTCCGACCGCGAAGACGTACGGGACCGTCTGGTAGACGGCGGCGGCGATCACCTGATCGGCCGCGGTCGCGG